>CAZYHE010000233.1:1426-7261 GCA_964647225.1 uncultured Anaerolineales bacterium | reverse complement strand
GCGATCAGCCGGGCGGTGATGGAGATGCGCGGGGCGTCTTTCTTGTCGGAGCGGGCATAAGAAAAGTAGGGGATGATGGCGTGAATCTCGCGCGCCGCCGCGCCGCGCGCCGCATCCAACAGCATGAATAATTCGATCAGGTGGTCGTTGACCGGAGGTACCAGCGATTGAACAATGAAAACGGCTCGCGCACGCACGCTGGCGCCGAGCTGGACATACAAGTTGTCGTTGCTAAAACACCGGGTGAGCGTTTGCTCCAACGGCACCGAAAGATAGGCTGCGATGCCGGCAGCCAAACCCGGGTGTGAACGACCGCTAAAAACACGCACATCATTGGGATCTAGCGTATGGCACATAATGCCTCCGACCGGTTTTTGGATAGAGAAACTGTGCGATGATGTTGCCCGTGGCGGACCATTTGACCGATTTATCAGGCCGCCTCCGCACCGGCCGGTAGCACCTCGCGCCCGCGACTGCCGCCCAAGTCCGGGCCAATGACGCCGTTGGTCTCCAGCTCATCAATCAGGCGCGCCGCCCGCGAATAGCCGATGCGCAGCCGGCGTTGGAGCAGCGACACGCTGGCCCGGCCCGACTTGCGCACCTCGTCCACGGCCTGGACATACATGTCATCCCGGCTGCTGGCCGCCTGCTCGGCCGCGGCCACTTGATCCCACAACGGCTGCTGGAGCGTCTCCTGGCCGGGCAGCCAGGGCGGTTCAAGGATTTCCGCCGGGGGCGCAGAAGCCCCGCCCCGCTGGCCCGCCGCAGGAAACTCATCACTCTCGTCGGCGCCGGCCGCCACCATGGTCGGATCGAGCGGCTCCAGCTCTGGGCCGAGGGTGCGCGCGCCCTTCCAATAGCTCACCAGCCGCATGGTCTCACGATCGGACACGAAACAGCCTTGCAGGCGTTGCAGCTTGGAGGCGTCCGGCGCCATGTAGAGCATATCGCCGCGGCCCAGCAGTTGCTCGGCGCCGGGGGTATCCAGGATGACGCGGCTGTCAATCTGCGAGGTGACGGCGAAGGCGATGCGGGCCGGGAAATTGGCCTTGATCAGGCCCGTGACCACATCCACGCTGGGGCGTTGCGTGGCGATCACCAGGTGGATGCCCACAGCACGCGCCATCTGGGCGATGCGGCAGATGTGGCGCTCGACATCCTCCGGCGCGGAGAGCATCAGGTCAGCCAATTCGTCAATGAAGATGACGATGTAGGGCAACACCGGCTCGCCGCGGGCCGCCAATTTGTCGTTGTAGGCGTCAATGTTGCGGGCCGACGCTTTCGCCAGCAGTTTGTAGCGCCGCTCCATCTCGCGCGTCGCCCATTGCAGCACTGGGACCGCCCGTTCGACATCCACCACCACCGGCGCGATCAGGTGCGGGATGCCGTTGTAAACCGTCAACTCCACCCGCTTGGGGTCCACCATCAGGAAGCGCAGCGTGTCGGGCGTGTGGGTCAGCAGCAGGGCGGTGATAATGGCGTTGACGCAGACCGACTTGCCGGAACCGGTCGCGCCGGCGATCAGCATGTGCGGCATGCGCACCAAATCCGCCACCACCGATTGGCCCGACACATCGCGCCCCAGGCCAAAGGTGAGCGCCCCGCGACTCGTCCCGAACTCCTCCGACTCCATGACCCCGCGCAACGAGACCATCGAAATCTGGACGTTGGGCACTTCCACGCCGACCACATCTCGGCCCGGCACCGGCGCCTCGATGCGCAAGGGTGAGGCGGCCAACGCCAGCGACAGGTCGTTGGACAACGCCTGAATCTGCGAGACGCGCACCTTGACGCGCGTCTCCTGGCCCTTCCGGTCTTTGCGGATGATGACCCCCGGCCGCAGGCCAAACTGCGTCACCGCCGGGCCTTGATTTGCCTCGACAACCTGCGCCGGCACCCCAAAGCTCGTCAGGGTCGTCTCGATGATCTCGGCACGCTTGCGCAGATCCTCGCTCTGGATATCCTGCTCCGTGCTGTCTTCGAGCACATCGGGCACGACGGGCAGACGCCAGACCTGGGCCGCGCCGCCGATGATGCGCGGCTGGGGCGGCGGGGGCGCAGGGGCGGGCGCGGCCGGTTGACGGTTCAACCCGTCGGCGCGGCTCGGCTGACGGCTAAAACCATCCGCCGGCCGCATTTCGAGGCCGGGGAACGGCGGCGCCTTCGCGGGCGCGCTGATCACGCTGGGCGCCAGCCGCTCCCGCAAACTGCGCCACCACCGCTGCCAGGGCATCAGGCCCGCGCCCAGGGGCAATGGCGGGTTGGGGCGCACGCCATCGGGGCCGGGGGTCGTGCCGCGGAGCTGCCGCCAACCCGCCCGCAACCCATCTTCGATCTGGGCCAGGCTGACCCCACTCAAGGCCAACAGCGCCGCAAAGAGCGCCAGCGCCAGGCCGATCAGCGTGATCGGTGCGCCGAGGAGCAGCACCAACCCTTGCCCGATGAGGTGACCGAGCAGACCGCCGCCCTGCCCCGTCAGGGGATCCTCGCTGCCCGCAAAGAGATAGGCCACGATCTCGATGATCAGGAAGAGGCCGGTCAGCCCGACCAACCGTTGGAGGGTGAGAATCCGCTGATCGCTGACCGCACGCAGCGCCAGCCAGCCGCCAAGCGCGGCCAACAGGATCGGCGCGAACCAGGCCGGCACGCCGAACAGGGTGCGCAGCGCGTTGATGACCGCGGCAGTGAGCACGCCCTGGTTGGCGGAGAGCATGCTCAACATCAGCAGCAGCGCAACCACCACCAGGATGCTGCCCACCAACTCCCCGCGCAGAAGCTGGCCCAGGTCAGGCCCGTGCCGAGATTGCGGCTTTCCGCGCTTGGCTGATCGTTTCGCCATGGCTCCGCACCACACCTTCGCGCAAATGTTCTACCGGGCCATTATACACCCATCAGACATCCAATACCAATGGCAGAATGAGGGGGCGCCGGCCGGTGCGTGTATAACAGTATTGGCTCAGGACATCCTTGATCTTGTTGCGGATCGAGGACCCGGTCGCCGGCACCTTGAGCACGTCCCACATGCGATCCTTAGCGCCCTCGATCAGGTCATCCGATTCGGCGACGTAGACAAACCCGCGGGTGAGGATTTCGGGATCGGTAACCACCTCGCCCGTCGCCGGGTTACGGGCGACGATGGCGACCAGGAAGCCATCGCGCGAGAGATGCTGGCGGTCACGCAGGACGGCGGAACCGATATCGCCGACGCTCAGCCCATCCACAAGTACGTGGCCCTCGCTCACGCGCTCGCCGACGCAGATTCCGTTCGGCCTGACCTCGACTACCTGGCCGCTTTCGACGATCACCATGTTCTGGGCAGGGATGCCCATCGCCTGCGCCGTGCGGGCGTGCAAGACCAGGTGCCGGTATTCGCCATGCATCGGCACGAAGAAGCGCGGGCGCACCAGCGACATCATCATCTTGTGATCCTCGCGGCTGCCGTGCCCCGACACATGCACATCCGACAGGTCGGAGTAAATCACATCGGCCCCTAGCCGGAAGAGGTCGTCTACGATGCGGTTGACCATCTCTTCGTTGCCGGGGATGGGTGTGGCCGAAAGGACGACCGTGTCGCTGGGGATGATCTGCAACTGCGGATGTTCATCGCTGGCCAGGCGCGCCAACACGGCGGTCGGTTCTCCCTGGCTGCCGGTGCAGACGATGACCACCCTGTCGCGCGGCAGGTTGTTCATCTCCGAGGTGGTCAGCAGGTCTTCGGCCGCGACGTCCAGGTAGCCCATATTGATGGACATCCGCACGTTGCTGACCATGCTGCGGCCGACCACCCCCACGCGGCGGCCATGTCGCCGCGCCACCTGGATCACCTGTTGGATGCGCGAGATGTTGGAGGCGAAGGTCGCCACCACCAGCCGCCCCGGCGTCTTGCCCATGATCTCATCGAGCGCCTCGGTCACGCGCTGCTCGGAAGGGGTAAACCCTTCGCTGTCGGCGTTCGTCGAGTCGGAGAGGAGCAGCAGCACGCCCCGATCGCCGAGCGCCCGCAACTTGGCGACATCGGTCAGCTTGCCGTCCACGGGGTGCTGATCGAACTTGTAGTCGGAGGCGTGGACGACCAGCCCGACCGGCGTAGTCACCGCCACGCCGACGGCATCCGGGATGCTGTGACAGACGTGGAAGAACTCCACCTGAAACACGCCGAGATGCAACACATCGTCGGGTGTGATGGTATGCAACTCGGCATCGGCCAGCAGGCCCGCCTCCTTCAACTTCACCTCGGCCAGGCCGCGCGTCAACTGCGTCGCGTAGACGGGCACATCGAGGTACTTGAGCAGATACGAAAGGGCGCCGATGTGATCTTCGTGGCCGTGGGTCAGAATCACGCCCTGCACGCGGTCGGCGCGGGCGGTCAAATAGGTGATGTCTGGATAAACCAGATCAATGCCCGGCATGTCCCAGTCGGGGAACATCAGCCCGGCGTCAATGACCAGGATGTCCTGGTCATACTCCAAAACCATTAAGTTCTTTCCGATCTCGCCAACGCCGCCGAGGGGAATTACACGCAGCGGAATGTCCGACAAAGAACCCTCCCATTCAAGATAGGCGCAATAAGCACCCTTTTAATTTCGTTAGCGCGTCCAAACGCGCGGCCGCCAGCCGCGCCTGCGATGCAGGCGCGGTCAAATCTGGCGTGGTCATCAGCAGCCCATCTTCGCCATCGCGATAGTAACGCCGCCGCCGGCCGACCACCGCGTAGCCCAATTTCTCATAGAGTTGCTGCGCCGGCAGATTGCCGCCACGCACTTCCAGGGTCGAGGTACGGGCGCCCTGCTCGATTGCGCGGTCGAGCAACTCCAACATCAAAAGCAACCCCAGGCCGCAGCCGCGCCATTCGGGCCGCGTCGCGATGGTGGCAATGTGCGCCTCATCCACCATCAGCCAGAAGCCGCCGTAGGCCAGGATCGGCCCGGTGACCGCGGGCGCGCCGGCCACAGCATACCCATGGCCGGCCCCGTGCAATTTGCTATTTGCACTTTGCCACGCGGCGTCACCCAACGGCAAGCGCAGCGCCCGATAGGTCGCCAGCTCGTTCTCCGTCAGGTCGGTCATGTACATCCGCCGCGTCCACGGATCCTTGAAGCAGATCCGCTCGAGCGCCATGACCACATCGAGATCGGCAAATGTCAACGGTGTGATGACAGGCAGGGACATCCGTCAAGTAGCCTTCGGTTGGGGCGGCTCGTGCAGATAGATCGGGCTGAGTGTCGCCGGATCGTCGGCGTGCCCGGCGGCCAACCGCTGCCAGGCCAGTTCTGCGACATAGCCGGCCCGGCGCATGGTCAACGCCGGCGGCGCAAAAGAGACCCGCGTCCGCCCGCACAATTGCGTCAGGGTCTCCCGGTCGGCTTCGAGCAGCTCGCCCACGAAGATCGCCGGCCGCGTGACCGTCTGCGCCAACGCCTCGACGGTGGAAAGCTGATACGCCGTCTGGGGCGCCCAGCCGGCCGGCCCGTGCGCATAGAGCGCCCAACACACCCGTCCCCGGCCCGCCTGGATGACGGCGATCACCGGCGCCGGCTCGCTTTGGTGCGGATACGCCACCGCGTCCAGCGTCGGCACGCCGAGCAAGGTGATCCCGCTTGCGAGGGCGATCCCCTTGGCCGCCGCCAACGCGACGCGCAGCCCAGTGAACGAGCCTGGTCCGAGCGCCACGGCCACCGCCCGCAAGTCCGCGGGGCGAATGTCGGCCTGCGCCAGCATGTGCGCGACCTGGGGCATCAGTTCGACGGTGTGGCGGTTGGCCGAATGCCAGTTGTACTCGGCGAGCAAGCCCCGCGCGCCATCGTAGAGCGCGATGCCGGCCAGCCGGGTTGAAGT
>CAZYHE010000233.1:0-1326 GCA_964647225.1 uncultured Anaerolineales bacterium | reverse complement strand
CCGGTTCTCATCCAGATATGTGAAGACGATCTCCAGATGATCCGCCGGCAACAAGCCGGGGATGCGATCGGCCCACTCGATCACCAAGATCTCATCGCCGGACATCAGATCGGTCAGACCGAGATCCCACATCTCGGCCGGCGCGTCGGCCAGGCGATAGCAATCCGCGTGTTGCAGGATGCGGCCGTCGGGGGCGCGATAGCGGTTGATCAACACAAAGGTCGGGCTGGTGACGGGCGCGGTGATCCCCAGCCCGGCGGCCAGGCCCTGCGTGAAGGCCGTCTTGCCGGCGCCCAGGTCGCCGACCAAGGCCAGCACATCGCCGTTGCGCAATCGCTGGCCCAGCCAAGCACCGGCCGCCCGCGTTTCCGCCGCGCCCGTTGTTTCCAAAACCCACTGACACGTCTCCATATGCGGCGGATATTATACCTTGTCTGTGAAACGCGCCCAAACTGGAACGGGGGCGCGACAAAGACCGGCCGCGACTTCCCGCTGGGGGCTTCTGGTGGTATGATAGGGGCACACCCAACGGAGGTGCATCCACGATGCGAATCCTGGTTTTGTCGGACATCCATGCCAACCTGGCGGCCCTGGAAGCGGTGCTGAACGATGCGCAGTCCTTTGACTATGGGGCGGTCTGGAGCCTGGGTGACATTGTCGGCTATGGGCCGGAACCGGACGAGTGTATCGCGCGCATCCGCCAGCTCAAACCGCGCGCCGTCGTCGGCAACCATGACTGGGCCGTCCTCGGAAAAATGGACGCCGAGGACTTCAACCGCGAGGCGCGGCAAGGCGTGCTTTGGACGCGCGAAAAACTGAACGCAGAGAGCCTGGCCTGGCTGAGCGATCTGCCCAATGATCCCATCGTCGAAGGCGACTTCACCCTGACCCACGGTAGCCCGCGCGACCCGGTGTGGGAGTATATCCTCTACCCCTCCGTGGCGCGTGCGAACCTGGAATACTTCAGCACGCCCTTCTGCCTGGTCGGCCACACCCATCTGCCGACGATCTTTCTCACCGGGGCAGACGCTCACACCGTGAACCTGATCCGGGTCAGGCCGGGCCAGGCCGTCTCCTTGCCCAAAGAGAAGCGCATCATCCTGAACCCTGGGAGCGTCGGCCAGCCGCGCGACAGCGACCCGCGCGCGGCCTACGCGCTCCTCGACACCGAGCGGGCCACCTGGCTGCCGCGCCGCGTCGCCTACCCGATCGAGGTGACGCAAGCCCACATGCGCGCCGCGGGCCTGCCCGAACGCCTGATCACGCGCCTTGACTTCGGCTGGTAACAGCCGTCAGTGTAACGCAAGCTGGCAGCTTGCGCCACAC
>CAZYHE010000232.1:0-7314 GCA_964647225.1 uncultured Anaerolineales bacterium | reverse complement strand
CAGGTGATGACGGAGACAAGTAAGTCGTTCTGACGCTTCAGAGAGCCGCCGGGTGGTGCGAGGCGGCGCGCAGGCTGGCTGAAATCCCCTCCCGAGCCGCAACCCCCAACCTCCTGCCGGGTCATACTGGCCGGGCAGGGGCAGTATGGGTTGCCGGATGGCCCCCGATAGCGGGCCAGGAGTCTGCGACTCCAAGAGGCTGTGCGCGCGAGCGCATGGCGAACCAAGGTGGCACCACGAGCGCCCCTCGTCCCCTGGCCCGGTTGCCGGGTCAGCATTGGATGGGGGGCGTTTTCATTTCACAGGCGGGTCAGAGGAGGACACGATGTTGGACATCAGAGTGATGCGGGAGAATCCGCAGCGGGTGCTGGCGGCGATGGCCGCTGTGGGCGCGGCCGACGCGCCGGTGCTGGAGGCGCTGGCGTTCGACGAGCGCCGGCGGGCGATCTTGACGCAGGTCGAGACGTTGCGCGCCGATCGCAACAGCGGCTCGAAGCAGATCGGCCAGTTGATGCGCGAGGGCAAGCGCGCCGAGGGTCAGGCGCTCCAGGCGCGTATGGGCCAGATCGGCGACGAGATCAAGGGGTTGGATGAGGAGTTGGCGCGCGTCGAGACGGCCTTCCACGATGCCATGCTGAACATCCCGAACCTGCCGCATCCGAGTGTGCCGTTTGGGAAGGATGACACCGAAAACATCGTCACGCGCACGGAAGGCGCCCTGCGTGACTTCGACTTCGCGCCGAAGCCGCATTGGGATTTGGGCACGGCGCTCGACATCATTGATTTCGACCGGGGGGTCAAGCTCAGCGGCACGCGTTTCTACCTGCTGAAGGGCGCGGGCGCGCGGCTCCAGCGCGCGTTGATCGCCTGGATGCTTGATCTGCACATCCAGAAGCACGGTTACACCGAGGTCTATCCGCCGTACATGGTCAAGCGCGAGATGCTGGTCGGCACAGGCCAGTTGCCTAAGTTTGCCGACAATCTCTATCACGACGCGGAAGAAGATTTTTGGATGATCCCTACCGCCGAGGTGCCGATAACGAACATATACCGGGATGAAATCCTCGACGGCGATCGGCTGCCGCTCTATCACGTGGCGTATACACCGTGCTTCCGTCGCGAGAAGATGAGCGCAGGACGAGACGTGCGCGGGATCAAGCGCGGCCACCAATTCGACAAGGTTGAAATGGTGAAATGGGTGCGGCCGGAGACCTCGATGGACGAGCTTACGAAGCTGATTGACAACGCCGAGGATGTCTGTCGCGGGCTGGGTATCCCGCACCGCATTGTCCAGCAATGCACCGGCGACCAAAGCTTCGCATCGGCCATAACCCGTGACATCGAGTTGTGGGCCCCCGGCTGCCAGGAGTGGCTGGAGGTCAGCTCGTGCAGCAACTTTATGGATTTCCAGGCCCGCCGCGCCAACATCCGCTACCGGCCGGAGCCGGGGGCGAAGCCCGAATATGTTCACACGCTCAACGGGTCGGGGCTGGCGCTCCCGCGGGTGCTCATCGCGGTGCTGGAGACCTATCAGCAGGCCGATGGTTCGATCACGGTGCCTGAGGTGCTGCGCCCATACATGGGCGGACAGACGCAGATCGGGTGAAGGGCGCAACTGTTGTCCCAAACTTGGCAGTTTGCGGGTTTGCGGCTATAATCACTCATTACTTGTGTCAGGCACCTCCCAATGAGGCTTATGGATGCGTTATAAACTACTGATCGCCGGCGCGGGCATTGCCGGGCTTCTGCTATTGGTGCAGGCGCTCGGTGTTTTCGGCGCCGGCCCTCGTGTGGACCGCAGCCAATCAGCGCCGATTGTCTCTGTGGCAATAACTCCCGTCAAACCGGCGCCGAGCGCCGCGCGGACGGGGCAAACGGCCGCCCAGGTTGCCGCCGCGAAGGCGACGACCGAGGCGGCGTTATCTGTCGTCCAGCAGGCCGCGGTCGCGGCCGTGCCCGCGACCGTAGTCCCGACGGCGACCCGCGCCGCGCCGCTCGATGCCGCGTTGCGCCGGACGACGGTCCTGCCGACCGTCACCCCGTTGCCGAGCGGCGCGGAGCCTCGGCTGCTCAACGGCCTCCCCATTGATATGCTGGCGGTGATGTCGAACGACGCCAGGCAGAACGTGCGCCAGATTTATGCGCAGGGTCGCGTGTTGGGGCGCAATCCGAATGCGTTCGCCAAGGTCGGCGATAGCACCATGCTGTGGCCCCTCTTCCTCGTCAATTTCGACTGGGGCCATTACAAGCTCGGCAATTTTGCGACACTTCAACGCACGATCACGCGCTTCGCCGGCTCCTATTCGCGCGAGAGCCTGGCGGTCCGTAAAGGGATGCACAGTTGGGACATGTTCGACCCGGCGCTGGCCGATCCGGTGAATTGTCTGCCCGGCGAAGGCCCGCTAGCGTGCGAGTTGCGCGTGACCAACGCCAGCTTTGCGCTGATCCGCCTGGGCGCCAACGATAGCCTGACGCCGGAGCAGTTCGAGCCGGCCATGCGGCGCATCCTGCAGACGTGTATCAACAATGGGGTGGTGCCGATCCTGGGGACGAAGCCCGACCACTACGAGGGGCCGCAAAACACCATCAATCAGTTGATCCGCCGGATGGCCGCGGATTTCCGCATCCCGCTCTGGGATTTCGACCTGGCCGCCGAGACTGTGCCGGGGCGGGGCTTGCAGCCGGATGGCCTGCACCTGGTTGAGGGCGGCACGAATGACTACTCCACCGCCGCTTCGATCCAGTTCATCGGGCCGCTGGCCGATTTGACTGCCCTGCTGATCCTCGACAAGGCGAGCCAGGCTGCGGGTAAGTAGCGCGTCCGCCCTTGAAGCCGGCCTGTTCACCGGCGCCATTGGTCAGAAAGTCACAGACCCGGTCGAGAAGACCGGGTCTGTTTGTTGACCGGTTCGTAGTTGCGACTTTAGTCGCCCATCTGCATGAGAACGATTGAAGGTCGCGCCGACCAACAGGCGCTCACGGCGCGGCGGGCTTGGGCAGGCGCGCGTTGATCGTCTTCTGAATTAGCTCGGCGTAGAATTGCGCCCCTTCGGGCCGCAGGTGATGCCCGTCGTTCCAGAATAGCTCCGGCCGTTTGGCGGTGAGGGCGTTCCAGTCCACCAGCACGGCGTTGGGATAACGCTTGACGCCCTCGGTAATCACCTGATTGTTGTTGTCTTCCCACTGGCGCGGCACCCGCACGTTGAACACGATCACCAGGCGCCGGTCGGCCAGCGTTTGCAAGATCCTGTCGAAGCTCTCCTTCGGATAGAACCCGTTATTGCCCAGGTGCAGTACGACGATCTGCCCGAGCCGGCCGCTCCTCTGCCCATCTTGCAGTTGCGCGATGAGGTAATCCACCGGCGGCCGGTAGACTTGCCGGCCTTTTTCCGCATCCACCTCGATCCCCGGAAACACCTGATGCAACGTGGCCGCGGCGCCCTGCATCACCGAGTCGCCCAGGGCCGTGATCGGCTCGGTGATGGCGGTCCGCACGGTCGGCGTCACGACCGGCGCGCCGCCGGGCAGCGTGCCGCTGATCACGGTCGCGGCCACGGGGGTCGGTGTGGTAATGATGGCGGTCGGCCGGCGCGCCGATGACACGCGCTCCGCCGTGTCGTCATCGGGGCCGGCGGCCGGCGGGACTGCGGCTGGGGGTGTTTCGGTCACGGTGCCCGTGGGCGTCACCGTGGCGACATCGGCGCCACGGTCGGCGGTTGGGCTGGCCGTCGGCTCCTGGGCCGGCGCCGACGTTGGCTCCGCGGTCGCGGCCGGCGCCAGCGTGGCAGCCGGGATCGGGGTATCTGCGGGCGCGGGCGGTTCGGTCGCTGTCGGCTGTGGCCGTGATCCGCCTTCACCGGGGGGGAGAGCTTGCGCTTGCGGCTCGGCCGCCGCGGGCGCGGAGGCGAGATAGGCTGGCGGCGGGGGCGGTTGGGCGCGCACGACCGACGATCCCAGGACGACCGACATCAGCAGGATGGCGGTCGCCGCGGACACCCAGTGCAGGATGAGTTGGCGGCGCTGCCGGCCCTCCGAATGCTGCAGGGCCTGCCACGAACGTCCGATGACGCCGGATCGCACCGGGGTTTCCACCAGCCGGAAGGAGATTTCGGCCAGGATCAGGGTGAGGGCGAACCGGAGCGCCAGCAGCGGCAGCCCATCGAGCGGCGTGTCCAACTGCGGCCGGGTCAACACGAAGACCGGCCAGTGCCACAGATAGATGCCGTAAGAGCGCAGCCCCACCCAGCGCAGCGCCGGGAAGCCGAGGAGGGCTTGCAGGATGCGTGACTTACGATGCACCGAGGCGGCCACCAGGATCGCGGTGCTGAGCGCCACCAGGGTGAATCCGCCGCGGTAGAGAAATGGGTCGAATTCCGTGACGACCAGGCAGAAGATGAGCAGCGCGCCCAGCGCGGCGAAGCCGATCGCGTCAAGCGGCAGGCGGGCGCTGCGGCCTTCCGACCGGCCCGGCGCCCACACGAACGCCAACGCCACGCCGATCAAGATGCCCGCGGCGCGCGTATCGGTGCCGTAGTAGACGCGGGAGGGGTCCACATCGGGCTGATACACCACGCCCATCAGGAGCGCGGACGCCGCGGCGACGACGATGACACCAATCAGCACGCTGCGCTCGCGCCAGCGGCGCATCGCCAGGGTGAACGCCAGCGGCCAGATGACATAAAACTGCTCTTCCACGGCCAGCGACCAGAGATGTTGCAGCATGGAGGGCCGGCCGGCTGTCTCGAAGTATGATTTGTTGCTGAAGATCAAGTACCAGTTGGTCGAGTAGCCGAACGCAGCCAGCGCATCGCTGCGGAGGCTGGCGACCTCATCGGGCAGGAAGATCACCGAGAAGGCCAGCGCGCCGATGATGACGGCGAAGAGCGCGGGCAGCAGGCGGCGGGCGCGGCGCAGCCAGAATTGCTTAAGTACGATTCCGCCGGTTTCACGCCATTCTGACAGCAGAAGCGAGGCGATGAGGTAGCCGCTGATCGTGAAGAAGATTTCGACGCCGAGGAACCCGCCCGGCATCCAGCGCAGGCCGGCATGATAGAACAGCACTGCAATGACGGCGAGCGCGCGCAGACCGTCCAGGGCCGGCAGATAAGGCAGCCGCGGGCTGTGCCCTTTCGGTTTCGCGGGTGTTGCATGAACCGTCATCTGGCTTCTCGATCAGGCGATCAACGCTTGTTTAGGGCCGATCATTCAAGTGCATAGACGCTCGAATGCGACCTCAAGTTGCGGTATTATACCGCAAGAGTCGGGCAGTCGCAAACTTCGTGGCCGATAAGCGCCAATGCCACCCCACGCGCTGACCTGCGCTGATTTGGGTTCGGACGGAGAGTGTAGTATAATCCACGTCGCATTATCGTCAGCCGCGGCCGCCAGGGTGCCCCGGCTGACTTTTTTGTGGTGTTTGGGCGATTCGACGTGGCGGACTGCGCCGGTGTCGCATCGCTTGGGAGGGATTATGCAAGTTAGACGCAATGACATTCGTAATATCGCGATCATCGCACACGTGGATCATGGCAAGACGACGCTGGTTGACGCTATGCTCAAGCAGTCACACATCTTTCGCGACAATCAGCAGGTGCCTGATCGCGTGATGGATTCCAATGATCTGGAGCGCGAGCGGGGCATCACGATCCTCGCAAAGAACACTTCGGTGCGCTTTGGGGAGATCAAGATCAATATCGTGGATACCCCCGGACACGCCGACTTCGGCGGCGAGGTGGAGCGCGTGCTGAACATGGTGGATGGCGTGCTGCTGCTGGTGGACGCGGCCGATGGGCCGATGCCGCAGACCCGTTTTGTGCTGCGCAAGGCGCTCGAACTGGGCCACCGCGCCATTGTGGTGATCAACAAGGTGGATCGTAATTTCGCCCGGCCGACATGGGCGGTGAACGCGACCTTCGATCTCTTCGTGGAGTTGGGCGCGACGGAAGAACAGGCCGATTTCACGATCATCTACACCGTCGCCACGCTCGGACAGGCCGGCGCCGAGCCGGATGCGCTGCAAGGCAGTTTGAAGCCGCTCTTCGACGCCATCGTAGAACATCTTCCGCCGCCGCTGGTGGATCCAGATGCGTCGGCGCAACTCCTGGTGACCAACCTCCAATACGATGACTACAAGGGCAAGATCGTCCTGGGCCGGTTGTCGGCGGGCACGCTGCGTCGCGGGCAGGTGGTCGCCCGTTTTGATCGGGACGGCGCGCTCCATACCGACAAGATCGCCCAGATCTTCATCCATGAGGGCTTGGATCGCATCGAGATGGCCGAGGTGACCGCCGGTGAAATCGTGGCGATGACCGGCATCCCCGAGGTCAACATCGGGGAGACGATCGCCGACCCGGATGATCCGCGGCCGCTGCCGCCCATCGTGGTGGATGAGCCGACGGTCCGCATGACCTTCGGCGTGAATACGTCGCCCCTGGCGGGTCGCGAGGGCACGTGGGTCACCAGCCGCAAGCTGAAGGATCGGCTGGAACGCGAGCTGGAGCGCGATGTCGCGTTGCGCGTGGCGTCCACCGATGCCGCCGATACATTCCTGGTGAGCGGCCGCGGCGAGTTGCATCTGGGGATCCTCATCGAGACGATGCGCCGCGAGGGGTACGAGTTCCAGGTGAGCGCGCCCGAAGTGATCATGCGCGACGACCCTGACACCGGTGAGAAGCTCGAGCCGGTCGAGGAGGTGCATGTCGAGGCGCCGGAGCAATACAGCGGGGTGGTGGTGGAGATGCTCGGTGGGCGCAAAGGGCAGATGACGAATGTGCGCCACGCCGAGAACGGCACGGTCTATTACACTTACCTGGTGCCGACCCGCGGCCTGTTGGGTTTCCGTCAGGCCTTCCTCACTTCGACGCGCGGCACCGGCATCGTGCATAGCATCTTCCACGGTTACGAGCCGTTCGCGGGGCAGATCAAGGGCCGCGGCACCGGGTCGCTGGTGGCGTGGGAGAATGGCACAAGCACGGCGTATTCACTCTTCAATGCCCAGGAGCGCGGCCGGCTCTTCCTGGGGCCGGGCGTGGAGATCTATGAAGGGATGATCGTGGGCCGGCGCATGACCGAGGAAGATCTGGCGCTCAGCGTCACCAAGAAGAAGCATCTGACGAACCATCGCTCGTCGTCGGGCGATGAACTGGTACACCTGGACGCGCCCATCAATCTGTCGCTCGATGACGCGCTGGAATACATCGGAGAGGACGAGTTGGTGGAAGTGACGCCCAAGAGCTTCCGCCTGCGCAAGCGCCTCCTGGACACGGAAGAACGGCGCAAGGCGCGTAAGACGCGCAATCTTGAGGCGAGCAGCGA
>CAZYHE010000231.1:0-7321 GCA_964647225.1 uncultured Anaerolineales bacterium | reverse complement strand
TCACCCCGTCGGGTCGTGCGGCGCGGGCCACATGGGCGATTTGTGACAGTGTACCAGGCGCCAGCCGTCCGGCACACGGTGGAAGACGCGCGTCTCGTTGTGTTCGGTGTGCCGGACCCCCTCGTCGGTGGTGTAGCGCATCAGCAGCGTGTAGGTGACGATCGCGGTCTCGCCGTAAAGCTGCACCTTGGGCGCCAGCACCTCGTGCTCCACTTCGTAGCGGCGGCCGGCCAGACGCCGCGCCTCGGCGGCGCGGTGGTTGGCGGCCGTTTCCCGCAGATGAAAGTCCCGCCCATCAATGCGTTGCGTGCTGATATACCACTCATAAAACGTCACATCCGGCGCAGTCGTCGCGGTGTAGATCGTCAAATCGCCCGCCCAAATGCTGCGCAGATGCCGGTCGAGCAGCGCGAGAATCTCAGTTTCGGTGGTGTTTGTGTCGCTCATGGTTTCCTCATCCATACACCTGTTTGGCCGTCGGGCCGAACTGCGCGGCCAGGGCATCCGCCTCGGCCGCCAGGATGATATCGGTGGCATAGGCCTGGCGCTCCGGGGGCACCTCGCCCCACGTCCCGTTGCTTTTCACCAGGCGCGAGACATTGCCGATGCCCCAATTGTAGGCCACCAGCCACCAATGCGTCTCGGGCCGGCCGAGCTTGGTGAGCGTGGTCCGCAGATAGGCCAGGATCGCGGCCGCCACGCGGACGTTGCTCTCCGGGTCGAACGGGTCGAACGCGCCGACCTTCGGCGCCCACTCGTCCCAGGTCGTGGGGATGATCTGCATCAGCCCCATATCGCTGGCCGCGCCCACCGCCAGCGGGTTGAAGCGGCTCTCGCGCCATGACTGCTGCGCCAGCAGACGCCAGTCCAGCCCGAATTCATCGCCGACTTTGCGAAAGAGGTCTTCGTATGCCATCGCCGGTCATCCCAGAAGTAGAGACATGGCCGCGCCGGCCCATCCGTGAACCGGCGCTCGGCCTCACACGGTCGGGATTATAGCACGCAACCCGCGCGGAGACAACGCGCTTGATGGCGCGTGAGGGATTTCAAATATACCGATGGAATTGCTGATGGCGCGCGAGTGGGTGGGCGCGTCTCCCCGCTGTGGCCGCCGGCCGTGACATCACGCCGGCCGCCGCGCCAGCATCGCAAAGGTCATCGGCAGCCGGCCGCGCAATTCCGGCCGGAGGTTGGGGAAGCTGTCCCAGTAGTCATCCGGATACTCGCCGAACAACTCGACGGCCAGGCCCGCGCGGCGCAACGCAGTGAAAATGGCGGCAAGCGGCCACAGCCGTTCGTGCTTGATCGCATGTTCCGCGACCGGCTTGCCCAGGTCGCCCATGTAGGTCGTCGGCCAGCCACGGTTCCATTCGGCGTGCGCGAAGTAGTGCGTCCCAGACGCGACCAACGTCTCCGCATCCGCATCGAACAGCCAATTGACCGGATGGCCGTCGAGGACGTGCAGCACCCCGCCGGGCTTGAGCAGCCGGTAAATCACCGCCGCCCAGCCGTCGAGATCGTGCAGCCAACAGAGCGCCCCGCGGCCCGTGTAAACCAGATCGGCCGTGCCGTCCAACTCGTGCGGCGTGTCGAGCACATCGCAGCAGTACCAGGTCGCGGGCGCGGCGACCGCCTCACTCAAGCGCCGGGCGTTGGCAATATGCACATCCGAGATGTCCACGCCGATCACGCGCGCGACGCCCTCGTTCCAGAGCGACAGCGTATCTCGGCCCGACGCGCATTGCAGATGAATGGCGACCCGGCACCACGGCCGCAGATCGCCCAGGTTAGCGCGCTCGATGGGATGCAGATTGCTGCCGCCCCCGCGGATGAACGCGCTGGTTTCCTCAAGCTCGGCGGCATAATGCGTCGCGCCCTGGTTCCAGGCGATCCGGTTGGCCGCGTGCCGTGCCCGCACTTCTTGAGCGTCACGGGCGATCGGTTCGGCCCAATAGGCGCAGCCGGTTGGCGCAGGTGTACTATCCATGAGACTCCCTCAACGTAGCAAGAGTGGCGCGGCGAGATCTACCAGCGGGCTGCTGCCGAGGAACTTGAGGACGCGGTTCCCCCAGCCGGGGATGCAAATCACCTGGCCGGCTGCCAGGCCCCGCAGTGACGCCTCCACCACGGCGTCGGACGACATCCACATGAACTCCGGCATCTGCCCGGTCGAGCCGCCGCGCTGGCTGGCGTGGAACTCGGTGTGGGTGAGGCCGGGGCAGAGCGCCTGGATATGCACGCCGGTCCCGTGCAACTCGAGCGCCAGCGCCCGCGAGAAGGTGATCAGATACCCCTTCGTCGCGCAGTATTGGGCCGCGCCCGGCAGCGCCATGAACCCAGCCAGCGACGCGACGTTGATGACGCCCCCGCGCCCGCGCGCGGTCATGCCGGGCAGCGCCGCGTGCGTCAGCCGCACGCTCGCCAGCACGTGCAACCGGATCATTTCGAGTTGCGGATCGAGATCGGCCTGGGCGAAGCGGCCCTCGACGCCGAAACCGGCGTTGTTGACCAGCAAGTCGAGATCGGGCAGCTCGGCCAGCCGGCCGGCCACCCGTTCGACATCATCCGCGACGGTCAGATCGGCGGAGATCGTTTCGACGGGGACGGCATAACGCTGGCGCAGCTCCGCCGCCAGCAGCTCCAGCCGGTCGGCGCGGCGGGCGACCAGCACGAGCGCGTAGCCGTCCGCGGCCAGCCTCCGCGCAAACGCTGCGCCGATCCCGCTCGACGCGCCGGTGATGAGCGCGGTGGCGGGCCTTGAGTCAGACCTTCGAGGTCTTTGGCGGAGCAATAGATAGGCGGCGCCAACGGCCGCGCCCAGGGCAAATAGGGTTTGTCGGGTGTTCAAGTGTTTTTCCTTCCGGTTAGCAGTGGTCAGTAACTCGCCGCCGATGGGTTTATCTGACGGAGGTCACGGGATCGCCAGCCACGCGAGCTGCGCCAGCGCCTCGATCATCGTGCCCAGCCGGCCGCGATCCCCTTCGCTCAGCTCGACTTTCGGCCCGAAGCCGTACAGCGTCGCCTGGATTCCTTTGTTCGTCGCGAAGCGGATCGTGCCGTAGCGGTCAATGAACTCGCGGAGATCCGCCACCACCTGCGGTTCGAGCGGCATACTGGTCGCGGGGGCCTCGGCATCGAGCGGCGCGGCCGAGAGCATCCAGGTGTCGTCGGGGTAGCGGTCGAGCCGGAAGAAGCGCGCGCCCTGCGATCCGTAAAGGTAAAGCGATTGGCGGCCGGCCAGGCCCGGCGGCGGCGCGATAGCGACGTGGCGATAATCCTGGCTGACGCGGTAGGACACGGTCATCTGCGGATGGCGCACCTGCGCACGCCAGCCCGCCCGCGCACCGCCGCAGCCATCGCGCGAGAACGCCTGGCAATCATCGAAGGTCGTTGCTTCGCTGGCGATCAGCGGGCTGGCCGTGTAGAAGCGCCGCGTCAATCCCAGCCGCGCGGACAGATCGCCCGCGGTGAGCTGTTCCAGCGGCGATGGCGGGTGGTTCGACCAGAGGAACGGCGTGGGCAGCGGCGTCGGCGTGACGAAGATACGTTCCGGCGAGCGATAAACGAAGCGGAAGGCGTCGGCGACGACGTTGCCGTGCAGCCCGGAGTCAATGCTCAGGGAGCCGTTCGTCTCCAGGACATAGACCCCCAGGCTGTTCCACTTTCCCGCGTTCTCCTGGAGATTGACGTACACGGGGAAGGTCGCCACGCGACCGACCGTCGGGTAGACCTGAATCTGCGCGCGCTCGGCCTGATCGCCGTTCGGGTCGCCGCACCACCAGGCGAAAATTTCGTAAGAGCCGCGGAGCGGCAATCCTGGCTTGACATAGGCGATATTACCGATCCCGCGCGGCGCCCAGGCGCAGTCGCCGCGGTAGCTCTGCCCGCCATCGCCGGTGAACCAGTGGCCGGTCGTCGAGAAGCCGCCGTCGCGGTTGTCCACGGTGATATCAATGTTCGGCACGGTCGCGGTGGATGCTGGCCGGGGCGGGGCGGTCGGGCTGGGGCGGATCGTTGGGCTGGCGGGCGTGGTCGGGCGCAGCGACGGCGTTGACGTTGGCTGCGGCGGCACGCGCGGTGTTGCAGACGGCGAAGGCTGCGCCTGCGTTGCTGACGGCGCGGCGGTGTTGGCCGGTGTCATCGTTGGACTGGGGAGCAGCGGCGGCGCGGTGAGCGTGCTGGTCGGCGGCGCTTGTAATGTGGCTGGCGCACCCGTGCAGCCCGCAAGCAAGAGGAGGCCGAACAGGATCGCCCAAAAGGACTTTCTCATGATGCTCCTTGCTTGCGACTTCATGTCATGCCAGCCAATCGGGCGCTCACGTCCCAGAAGCGGCGGCGCAACTCGCCATCGTCCGCCAGTTCGGAGGCTTGGGCGATGCGCTGATTGGTGAAAAATTTGCCGGAAACCCCCGCGACCTCCGCGGCGCTTGCGAGATAGATGATCGTGGCCGCGCCGGCGGACAAGTTGTCGCCCCGGAGGCTGGGCCAGCCGGCGTGCAGCAGTTTGGTGGCGATCACGCCGGGATGAAGGCAGTTGGCGGTGACGTGCGTGCCACGCAGTCGTTCGGCCAGCTCGACCGTGAAGAGCACGTTGCCCAGCTTCGATAGGCGGTAGGCGGTCCGGCCGTCGTAATGCCGTTCACCGTGGAGGTTGGCGAAATCCAGCGGCGCGCCGAGGTGCGCGTCTGAACTGACTGTCACAATCCGACTGGGCGCGCTCGCCCGGAGCAGATCGAGCAACAGATGCGTCAGCAGAAACGGCGCCAGGTGATTCACCGCAAAGGTGGTCTCCAGTCCGTCTTCGGTAAGTTGCCGCTGGGGCATGTGAACCCCGGCGTTGTTGATGAGTACGTCGAGCCGGGGGCAACGCGCCGTCACCTCGGCCGCCAGGCTGCGCACTTGGTGGAGAGACGAGAGGTCGGCGATGAACAGCGCGAGGCGTTCGTTGCCCGTCGCCTGCCGAATTTCGGACAAGGCGGCTTCGCCCTTGACACGGTCGCGGCCGTGCAGCAGCACCGTGGCGCCTGCGCGGGCCAGTTCCAACGCGGTCTGTTTGCCGATGCCGTCGGTCGCGCCGGTGATGAGGACGGTCTTGTTCTGCATGGGTGACTCCTACAGCAGCCGATCCCCCTCCACCGACACCGAATCGGATCGGTAGTGGCAGCCGCGGCTCTGCCGGTTGTGGCGCGCGGCCTGCGCGACGATCAGCGCGACTTCGACCGCGTTGCGCAGGCCGATCAGCCCGTCGCTCAGTTTGGTCGTCCGGTAGAAAGTTTCGATCTCGTTCAACAGGTGGCGCAGCTCGCGGATGGCGCGGGAGAGGCGGTCGGCGCTGCGCACCAGGCCGACGTAGTGCCACATGATGTTCTGGATGTTCTGCATGTCGCCCTGGATGAGCGCGGGGTCGGCCTCGGCGACCAGGCCGCTCTCATCCCAGGGTGGCGTCTCGTCGCGGCCGGGGATGGCCGGTGCCGGGCCTTCGTTCAGCCGCCGCTCGATCTCTTGGCCGGCGCGGTTGCCCCACACCAGCCCTTCCAGCAGCGAGGTGGACGCCAGCCGATTCGCCCCGTGCAGCCCGGTGCAACTCACTTCGCCCACGGCATAGAGGTTCTCGATGCTGGCGCGGCCCCACTCATCCACCGACACGCCGCCGCAGGAGTAGTGCGCGGCCGGCACGACGGGGATCGGCTCCTGGGTGATGTCAATGCCGACCTCCAGGCACTTCGCGTGGATGTTCGGGAAGCGTTGGCGCAGGGCCGCCGCGGGCATGTGCGACGCGATGTCGAGCAGCACATGCGAATAGCCGTGCGTCTCCATCTGGTGATGGATGGCGCGCGCCACCACGTCGCGCGGGGCCAGGTCTTTCCAGTCGGGCGCGTATTTCGCCATGAACGGCCGGCCCTCCGGCGTGAGCAACACGCCGCCTTCGCCCCGCACCGCTTCGCTGATCAGGAAGCCTTCGGCGCCGGGGACCGCCAGCGCGGTCGGGTGGAACTGGATGTATTCGGCGTTGGCGATGCGTGCGCCGGCGCGGTGGGCCAGGGCCAGGCCGTCGCCCCGCGCGCCGACCGGATTGGTTGTGTTGCGATAGATGCGCCCCAACCCGCCGGTCGCCAGCACGGTCGCGGCCGCTGCGTAGCGGTGGACCGAATGCTCCTCGCGGTCGAAGACGTACGCGCCGTGGCAGGTGATGGGGCGGTAGGTGTCGAGCGGGTCGCGCGAGTGGTGCGGGAAGGTGATGAGATCCACCGCGGTCGTGTGCGGCACGAGGGCCACGTTCGGGCAGCGGCGCAGCGCGGCGATCAAGCCCTGGATGATGGCCGCGCCGGTGCCGTCGCCGACGTGCAAGATGCGCCGCCGTGAGTGCGCGGCCTCCTGCCCCCACGCCAGGTCGCCGTCCGGCGTCCGGTCGAAGGGGACATTGGCCGTCTCCATCAAGATTTCGCGCACGACGGTCGGGCCTTCTTCGGCCAGGATGGCCGCGGCCTGGGGCGAACTGGCCCCCGCGCCGGCCGCCAGGATGTCGGCCACGCACAGGTCGGCGCTGTCGCCAGCCCCACGCGAGACGATGCCGCCCTGGGCATAGCGCGTGTTCGATTCGATGGGATCGTGCGCCCGCGTCAGCACGGTGATGCGCCGCCGCGGGTCACGCGCCAGCCGCAACGCCGCCGTCGCGCCCGCAATCCCGCAGCCAATGATGAGGACTTCGGTTTGGATCATGGGAAGGCTCCGTGGGGGTAGGTTGGGAACTTGGGAGGTTGGTAGATTGGGAACCTGGTAAATTGGTAGCTTGGTGATCCGATGCTGCAACCATCTTGCCGCCCACCAGTCTACCGTTTACCAATCTACCAATGTACCAATCTACCAATGTCCCAATCCACCAATCTACCGTCACCCGATCGCAATCATCCGCTCCACTGCCCGCGCGGCCCGCACGCGTATCTCCTCTGGCACTTCGATCACGTAGCGGTTGAGCTGGAGCGCTTTGAGCGTGTCTTCGAGCGTGATCTCGTTCATGTGCGGGCAGCGGACGGCGCAGAGCCGCAGCATCTCTTTGTCGGGGTTGGCCGCAGCGATGTTGTCGCTCATCGAGCATTCGGTCAGGATCAGATAGCGCGGCGCGTTGGTGCGCTCGACGTAGCGGATCATCGCAGTGGTGCTGCCGGCGAAGTCGGCGGCTTGCGTCACTTCCGGGCTGCACTCCGGGTGCGCCAGGATGACCACATCCGGGAACTGCGCCCGCACGCGGCGGATGTCGTCCACTGTGAATTTTTCGTGTACCTCGCAGCGGCCGTGCCAGCCGATCATCTGGTAATCCACC
>CAZYHE010000230.1:2190-7324 GCA_964647225.1 uncultured Anaerolineales bacterium | reverse complement strand
TCTGCCGGGCGTGAAATGCGCTTTGCGCGCGGATGTCGCCGGCCGGCGACATCCGCGCGGCCGGATCAGACGGTGAACACCAGCAGGTCGGTAGCCGAGATATCCACGTTACATTCACCATGCGTGCTTCAGCGCAGGATCCGTTCAGAAGGCTGAACCCGTTTGACAAACATCCAGACTCGTGCTATCTTATACGCACAAGTATACAAGTGATCCGGGGGCCGCATCTCGTCAGCGGTCGCCGCTCGAACAGGTCTCGCACGATGTCCGAGCATAGGGACATGCCATGACAGTCATAGACAAGGCCAATCCCGTTCCATATTACGAGCAACTCGCCGAACTGCTCCGCCATGACATCGTCTCCAAGCGGGCGCAAGGCGAGGTCTACCAGTTGCCCTCGGAGAGCGAGTTGGCGGAACAGCACGGCCTCAGCCGCGCCACGGTGCGGCACGCGCTGGACGAATTGGAACACGGTGGCTGGATCTACCGGCAGAAAGGAGTCGGGTCCTTTGCGCCGGCCCGCCGCTTCGAGCAAGACCTGACCCAGCTCGTCTCCACGACCGAAGACATGCGCCAGCGCGGTTGGCCCCTGCTCACGAAGGTGATCTCGTGCCAGCGAGTGATCGCAGCCCCCCACGTCGCGCGTGCGCTGGAGGTCACTGCGGAATCGGAGGTCTACGAGCTGTGCCGGCTGCGCCTGGTGGATGACGTGCCGCTCAGCTTGCAGACGGCCTATCTGCCGGCGGCGCTGTGCCCCAGGCTCGAAGAGAACGACCTGAACGCCTCGTTGTACCGCCTGCTGGAGAGCCGTTACGAACTGCGCCTCTGGTCGGGCCGCGAGATCTTGCGGGCGCGCGGCGCAGCCGAACACGAGGCGCGGCTGCTGGATATCGCGGAAGGCACCCCAGTGATGCATGCCGAGCGCATCACTTACGCCGCAAACGGCATCGCCGTCGAGTACCTGGAAGCGGTCTGGCGCGGCGACCGGTACGACTTCAAGGTAACGCTGACGAGACCGACGGCGTGATGCGTATCGCGTATTACGTGATGCGGGGTGAATCGTGCGTGACGACTTGTTTCCTTGTCTACCCGTGCCTATGCAAAAGGAGCAACTCATGTCCAAACCGCTTCGTTTCTCCGCCAATATCAATACCTTCAACGCCGGCGCCGACCGCTATGTGCTTTCCGGCTACGGCGAGCGTCTGACCACCGATCAACTGATCCGCGCGGCGACGCAGGTGCCGAGCCTCACCGGCATCGAGCTGGTGGGCCTGTGGCATGTGAACGACGACAACGTCGAGCAAATCCGCCGTCAGGTAACCGACGCCGGCTTCGCCGTCACGTGCGTCACGCCGGACATCTGGGCGTCGGGCAAGTGGGGCTGGGGCTCATTCGCCAGCAATGACCCGGCGATCCGCCGGGCCGCGATCCAGGAAGTGAAGAAGTCCATGGAGTGGGCCAGGCAGCTCAACTGCGAAGTCGTGGACCTCTGGTTCGGCCAGGACGGCTACGACTACCCGCTGCAGGCCGATTTCCCGGCCGCCTGGGATCGGATCATCGCGGGCACAATCGAGTGCGCCGAGCACCTGCCGAGCGTCAAGCTGGTGCTGGAGTACAAGCCCAAGGAGCCGCGCACCCACTGCTTCATCGCGACCGTGGGCAAGACCTTGCTCTTGATTGACAAGGTGAACAAACCCAACGTCGGCGCGATGATTGACGTGGGGCACGCGATCATGGCCTACGAGAATGCCGCCGAATCGGCTGCGCTGCTCCACTACTTCGGCAACAAGCTGTTCTACATGCACTTCAACGACAACTGGCGGCACTGGGATGATGACATGACGGTCGGCTCGGTGCATACGGTAGAGATGATCGAACTGCTCTACTGGCTCGACCGGATGAATTACACCGGTTGGTATGCGCTCGACATCTTCCCCTACCGCGAGAACGGCATCCGCGCGGCCACCGAGAGCATCAAGTGGATCCAGGGGCTACATGGGCTGCTCGACAAGATCGGCCGGGAGCGCATCGCGCAGGCCATCGCGGCGAGCGACGCGCTGGAATCGTCCGCGCTGATACGCGAGGCGCTGCTGGGATAAGCCGCCGAATGAATTCGGGGCGAAGGGGCGATCCGCCACAAGATCGGCCTGCGCCGACCGAATTGCGTCCACGCAGGTGGACGCCCGGCGCCGCAGCGCCCCTCAACCGCGATTTCAATCGCCAGTAGTTTGCGAGGCAATACCATGACTTTCCGTCTGCATCCCGACAACCCGCGCTACTTTCTCTATCGCGGCCGGCCGCGCGTGCTGATCACCGCCACCGAGCACTACGGCGCGGTGATCAACCGCAACTTCGACTATGGCTGCTACCTGGCCGAGGCGGCCGACAAGGCCGCGACCCTCAGCCGATGCTTCCTACTCTTCCGGGAGTTGGAGGGGATCCCGCTCAACCCGCACTCGCCGTGCAAGCCGCGGCCGGGCGAGTATGTCGCGCCGTTCGCCCGCTCTGGGCCGGGTTTCGCCGTGGACGGCTTCCCAAAGTTCGACCTCGACCGCTGGGACGAGGAGTACTTCGCCCGCCTGCATGGCTTCCTGGCCGAGGCCACCCGCCAAGATGTCGTGGTCGAGCTGACCCTCTTCAGCAACACCTACTCCGACGCGGTCTGGGGACTGAACCCCTTCAACATCCGCAACAACGTGAACGGGGTCGGCGACATCGCCTGGCAGGATTGGAACTCGATGCGAAATGCGGCCATCTTCGAGCGCCAGATGAGCTACGCCCGCAAGATCGTCCGCGAGGTGAACGCCTACGACAACTTCTACTTCGAGATTTGCAACGAGCCGTTCGGGAACCAGGCCGGCGGGCACGTCAGCGTCGGCGAAGTGGAAGCCTGGTCAAATGCCATCCGCGGGGTGATCCGGGAAGAAGAGGCGGCATTGCCGAAGCGCCATCTCGTCTTCCAGGTGCCGGTCGAGCGCTTCCGGGGCGACTCGGCGCTCGACGTGCTGGCCGACGATCCCGATGTGGACGCCATCAACATGCACGACTACCAGCAGTTGACCTTCCGCGGCCGGCCGCTCCCGCCGCTGGGGCGGTTCATGCAGCGCGACCTCAAGCTCGACCGCATTCACGACCTGTGGACGACTGGTCACGCGGCCGGCAAGCCGATCGTGTTCGACGAGGACAACGCCTGCACGAACGGCCTGGACGAGGAAGCGTGGACGATCCATCGCAAACGGGCGTGGACGGTGGTCTGCAGCGGCGGCCACTACGACATGATTGATTTCTCGATCCAGGCCGCCGGGGGCGAGGACGGCACCCCCGCCAGCCGCGCCCACATCCGAAGCTGGCTGAAACACCTCTCGACCTTCATTCACGGCACGGACTTCGTACACATGACCCCGGCCCGCGATTTCTGCACGGCTCCGCCCACCCACACGCTGGCGGCCGCGCTGGCGAATCCCGGCAAGGAATACGTGATCTATCTCGCCGACAAGCGTGAGAAGGAAGATCCGGGCTGCGGCGAACCGTGCAGCGGGGAGTTGCGCTTCGCGCTGCCGCCCGGCAATTACGCGGCCCGCTTCTTCCAGCCCGCGACGGGCAGCTTCATCGGCGCGCCGCATAAGCTCACAGGCGGCGAAACGACGCTTTTCGCAGAGCCATTCACGCACGACGTAGCGATCCATATCCGGGCAATATAGCCGCCCGACGGAACCACTACGCGACATAGCGCATTTCAGAATAAAGAGATTCAAGGAGATACCATGACCAAGCATCTGTACGACCCGCACATGTTCGACTTCATGTGGGAAAGCGTGATCCCGCGCGATGATATGATCGTCGGCACGTACTACATCGAAGACACGCTGGAAGACCAGGACTTCATTGATCATCTGGGCCAGGTGGAACGGCTGGCGGCCGAAGGCTCGACCTCGAGTTGGATGGACGTTAAGGAACTGACCGACGACGTGCGCGAGCGGCTGATGAGCAAGGTGCTCGGCTACTATGAGATCCCGGCGCCCAAAGGCACGAAAAAGGCGGTCATCCAGCTCGGCTTCCCGACCGCGGCGTGGGACGTCAACGTCAACGTGCCGATGCTGCTGCTCTCGATCGCCGGAAACTGCTTCGCCTTCCCGACCAAGATGCGGCTGCTCGACATCTATATCCCCGAGAAGTTGGCGAAAAAGTTCAAGGGGCCGAAGTTCGGCATCCCTGGCGTCCGGGATATCCTCGGCGTGCATAACCGGCCGCTTGTGCTGCAGATCATCAAGCCGAAGATGGGGATGACGCCCCAAGAGACCGCAGACCAGGTTTACCAAAGCTCGCTGGGCGGGGCCGACCTGTGCAAAGACGACGAAATGTGTACCGAGTTGTCCAACTGCTCCTTCGAGGCGCGGCTGGAAGCGGTGTTGAAGGCCCTCAAGAAGGCCGAAGCCAAGACCGGCCACAAGACCCTCTACATGGTCAGCATCACCGATGAGGTGGATCGCGTCCAGGAGAAGGCGCGTAAGGCGTGCGAGATGGGCGCGACCGGCCTCCTGCTGGCCTACTCGGCCGGGCCGTCGGTGCTGCGCGTGCTGGCCGAAGACCCGAAGATCACCGCGCCGATCCTACTGCACGTGTCGCACCTGCTGGCGCTGCTGCCGACGATGAATTTCCCGTCGCTGGCGAAGATCTGCCGGCTGTGCGGCGCGGACATGATGCTGACGCCGAGCATCTGGTCGAGCATCCCGGTGGCGTCCACCGAGGAGTGCCTGCGCACCTCGCAGACCCTCCACGCGCCGTTCTACCACATCAAGCCGATCTTCCCGATGCCGGGCGCGGGCATCTACCCCGGCGCGGTGCCGCCCATGCTGGAAGAGAACGGCCCGGACATGATCTTCATGGCGGGCGGCGGCATGTTGGGCCACCCGATGGGCTACACCGCCGGCGCGCTGGCCTTCCGTCAGGCCATCGACGCGGCCATGGCCGGCATCGGGTTGGACGTCGCCGCCCAGGACAAGCCCGAACTGATGGCCGCGCTCAAGACCTGGGGCCTGCGCAAGCGCCCGGTCACGCGCTGGGGCTTCTCGGGCGAGTCGTTCCATCCGAAGTTTGCGGAGAAGGGGATTTGAGGGTAGACGGTAGATTGGTA
>CAZYHE010000230.1:0-2090 GCA_964647225.1 uncultured Anaerolineales bacterium | reverse complement strand
GAAAGGCCACCCATGCCAGAACCACCCATCAACGAACTCGCCCTCTACCGCACCATGCTCACCATCCGGCGGTTCGAGGAGCGCTGCAACTACCTGTTCATGCAGGGCAAGATCCCCTCGACGCTGCACCTGTACATCGGCCAGGAGGCGGTGGCGGCGGGGGTGTGCGCCCAATTGCGGTCGAGCGACTACCTGACGAGCACGCACCGACCGCACGGCCATGCCATCGCCAAAGGGGTTGAACCACGGGCGATCATGGCGGAACTGTTCGCCAAGGCCACGGGCTGCTGTAAAGGCAAGGGCGGCTCGATGCACGTGGGTGACATGCGCGTCGGGATGTTGCCCGCGGTCGCCATCGTCGGCGGCGGCATCCCCATCGCCAGCGGGCTGGCGTTGGCCGCCAAGCGCCTGGGTACCGACACCGTCGCAGTGAGCTTCTTCGGCGATGGCGCAGCCAACGAGGGCGCCTTCCACGAAGGGCTGAACATGGCCGCCATCTGGAACCTGCCGGTCGTGTTCGTGTGCGAGAACAACCTCTACGGGGCCTCGACACCCTTCGCCGCCGTATCGCGCCTTCCCGACGTGGCCACACGGGCCGAAGCCTATGGGATACCCGGCGACATCGTGGATGGCAATGACGTGCTGGCAGTCTACGAGGCCGCCGGCCGGGCCGTGGCGCGCGCCCGCGCGGGCGGCGGCCCCACCCTCCTCGAATGCAAAACCTATCGGCAATGCGGCCACTCACGCAGCGATCCGCGCACCTACCGCAGCAAAGATGAAGAAGCCGAATGGGCCAAGCGTGACCCGATCCAGCTTCTCGCCGGGCAGCTGTTGGCGGCCGGTCAGGCCGATCAAGCCGCGCTGGCCGAGATCGAGAAAGAGGTCGTCGCGCTGATTGATGACGCGGTGGCTTTTGCCGAAGCCAGCCCCGCGCCGGCGCCGGAAGACGCGCTGTTGCATGTGTTTTGGTAGATTGGTAGGTTGGTAGCTTGGTAAGTTGGTGGATTGGGATTGCGCGCCTCGATCCACCAATCTACAAATATACCAATCTACCAATCTACCAACCCCCAGGAGACCACCATGACCCAAATGAGTATCGCCGAGGCGTTACGCCAGGCCATCCGTGAGGAAATGCTGCGGGACGAGCGCGTGTTCTGCATCGGCGAGGACATCGGCGTGACCGGCGGATTCGGCGGCGCGTTCACCATCACCCTCGGACTTTCAGAGGAGTTCGGCCACGACCGCATCCTGGACACCCCGATCGCGGAGCTGGGGCTGGCCGGCGTGGCCGTCGGCGCGGCGATCGGCGGCCTGCGCCCGATCGCCGACGTGCAATATGCCGACTTTCTGTTCCTGGCCATGGATCAGATCGCCAACCAGGCCGCCAAGATGACCTACATGTCGGGCGGCACGATCAAGGTGCCGCTGGTCATGCGTGCGCCGGTCGGCGCGACGCAGCGCGGGGCCCAACACGCGCAAAGCATGGAAGCCTTCATGACCCACGTGCCCGGCCTCAAGGTGCTGGCGCCCTCCACGGCCTACGATGCCAAGGGGCTGCTCAAGAGCGCCGTGCGCGATGATAACCCGGTGATCATCTTCGAGCACAAACGGCTCTACGGCAGCAAGGGGCCGCGCAGCGTTGAGGGCGCGCTCAGCCCCATCGGTGAGGTGCCCGACGAGGAGTACCTGGTGCCGATCGGCAAGGGCGCGATCCGCCGCCCCGGCAAAGACGTGACCATCATCGGCAAGCTGCTGACGGTCTATCGCGCGCTGGAGGCGGCCGAGACGCTGGCGAAAGAGGGGATCGAGGCCGAAGTCATTGATCCGCGCACGCTGGTGCCGCTCGACAAGGAGCTGATCCTGGAGTCGGTGCGCAAGACCGGCCGGCTGGTGATCGTGGAGGAGGACAACCTGACCGGCGGCTGGGCGGGCGATCTGGCGGCCATCGTCGCCGAGGAAGCGTTCTTCTGGCTCGACGCGCCGATCAAGCGCGTCTCCGCGCCCGACGTGCCGCCCCCCTTCGCGCCAGTGATGGAGCAATTCTACGTGCCGAGCGCCGAGCGGGTGGTCGCGGCGGTGAAGGCGGTGTT
>CAZYHE010000229.1:2276-7345 GCA_964647225.1 uncultured Anaerolineales bacterium | reverse complement strand
TCCTGGCCGACCGGGTGCTGGTGATGGCCCCGCGGCCCGGCCACGTCCGCGCCGAGTTCGCCGTCCCGCTCCCCCGCCCGCGCGACCGCGCCATCACCACCGAGCCGGAGTTCGTGCGGCTGGTGCGCGCGGTGCGCGCGGAGATCAGCGACGTGTAGGGTGACGACCGGGGGCTGCGCCCCCAGACCCCCACAGGGGATAGCGTGCAGGGGACAGAGCACAGGGTGCTTACAGAGAACTCCTGGCGACACGAAAACCGGAAGAGTCGAACCTGAGATCAGGACCGATCCTGTAACGGTAGGCGCACCGCACGTACTCGGGTGAGTTATACCGACTTCCGCCGCGCAGCACGTGGTAGTCCCCGGAAGCCGGGCCGGCTGGATTCTGCACGACGCCGCCGGCGCGCGTCCCGTAGATGTCAGTGGCGTACCAATCGCTGCACCATTCCCAGACGTTGCCGGCCATGTCGAGGAGGCCGTAGGGGCTGGCGCCGGCGGGGTAACGATCCACCGGCGTGGTGTGGTCGACCTGTCGGTTGAAGTTGCAACGTCGCGCATCGGGCGGGTCGTTGCCCCAGGGATAGCGGCGGCCATCGGGGCCGCGGGCGGCTTTCTCCCACTCGGCTTCGGTGGGGAGGCGGACGCCGGCCCACTGGCAGAAGGCGCGGGCGTCGTTCCAGGAAATGCAGGCGACTGGGTGGTTCGCCTCGGTCAGGGACAGCGGCGGCTGGCCCTTGCCGCGCGGTTGGTACCAGGTCCAGTCTGAGCCGCGTCTCGCCGCATCGGTGGTGTAGCTGGTGGCGCGAATGAAGGCGACCCACTGGCGGTTGGTGACCGGGGTGCGGCTGATCCAGAAGGCAGAGAGGTGGACGGTGTGCTGCGGTTGTTCGTTGGGCCGCGCCTGGGGGTCGGCGCGGGGGTCGCTGCCCATCAGGAACGGGCCGGCGGGGATGAGAACCCAGTCGAAGTTGGCGGGGCCGGCCGGCGGGCGCGGCGGTTCAGCCTTCGGCTGCGGTTTCGGGGGCGGGGTGGCCGCGGGCAGCGGGGCGGCGGCCGCCTGCGAAGGGCCGGCGCGGGCGAGAAGCGTCGTGATGCGGTCGCGCCCGGCCGAGTCCAGTGCGCTTTGCGCGAAAATCTCGCGTAGGGCCACGGAGCCGACGAGGAGGAGGGTCAGCTCGCCGAAGCGCGTGAGCAGGGCGCGCCAGCGGGCGGCCTGTGCGGGCTGGCCGGCCTTTTCGAGCGCGGCGATGCGGGCGTCTATGTGCGCCACCCGGTCGGCGATGCACTGCAAGGCGTCGAGGACGGCCTGCTGATTGCGGCCGGCGGCCTGCGCCTGGCTTTGGACAGCCGCGCGGATGGCGGTGATTTCAGCCTCGATGTCCGCACGTTCCTGGCGTTCCTCGTCGGCTGGCTCATCCGGGTCGGCCGGGGCTTGTTGCGGAAGCGCGGCCAGGAATCGCTGATATTGGTCGGGACGGTCGCGCTCCAGGGCGGCGAAGAGGTCGGGGAACCGTTCGCGGCGCTGGCAATGGTTGAGGAGGAGCTGGATCTTCTGCGTCTTGGTCATCCCCACGGTGAAGTCGGTGTAGACCGCAGGGAAGTGATCGGCGCAGAGGGTGGTCAGCTCCTCGTCGTTGTAGGCGACGGTCAGGTAGGAGCGAATGGTGGGGGTGGTGGGTTGGATCATGGATCGTGATACTCGAGAGCGGCTGCATATCCATCGCGCATGCGCAAAATTTCGCCGATAGCCAGGAGGCAATCGGCTTCCCGGACGTGATCACCGAGCTGCTGCACAATCGCCAGCCGCCGGCGCTGTGCCGCCTCGGCTTCGGCAAAGCGATCGCTGTGGTACCAGATCGTCGCCAGCTTGCCAAGCAGATCGGCAATGGTCGCTTGATCCGGTTCTGGATCGGCCTCGTATTCTGCCAGCAAGCCGAGATACAGGCGCTCCTGGCGATCTCGCTCAGCCAAAGAGTCCCACGTCGCCGGCATCGCAGCGGAGGCGCTGCGCAGGGTTTGGGCTTGCGCAGGGATCGCCACCTGGAAATCGAACACGCCTGAATTTCGAGAGAAGAAATTCGGCGCGTGGCGGGCAATTTCGGCGCGATCAGTCTCGCGAATCCAAAAAACCAGGGCGTGCGGCGACATCCAGAATTGCTCTCGCTGGATGTCGAGATAACCGAAGAAGTTGGCGTCGAAGGCGCGCCAGGCGTCGAAAAAACAGATCACCGCCCGCTGGTCTGCCGCGTCGGGGAGGAGTTGGCGCAGGTAAGCGCGCGGGTTCGGTTGTTCGGCTGACAAGGTGAATTCATAGACCGGTAACGGGGCGAGGCGGGCGCGCAGCGCATCAACAATGGCATCACGCATGAGCGCCGTGTTGTAGAGGCAGAAAACCCACGCTTGTGCGGCGTGGGTCAACACCATCACCAAACGGTCGAATTCGCGTGCGGGAACCAACTGCAAGGGATCAATGCCGCCTGGCAGGAGCCGGCGCGCACTCGGATCAGGCTCGCGATCCATTCTGGCCTCGTTCAATCAGCGGGCGCACGATTGGGTTGACATCCATCCACGGGTCATTGTTTTGATACTCCAACAACATCCCGGTGTAGAGCGCCTCGCGCACGGCGTCCTCGTTGCGCAAAGGTTCGCCGGCAAGCTGTTGGCGTAACACATCGTAGTCTTGTTGGCGCAGCATCACCTTGAAGTCGCCGCGAATCTCGGCAATCGCCTGAATGACGTCCGGGGTCTCAATCTGCTCTCGATTTTCGGCCAACGCGTAACCTGCGGCCAAGTCGCCCAGCCGGATCAGCGTGCCAATCAAACCGCCGCTGGCGGCGATCAATTGCTCAAGCGCATCAGTCGTGATCAACTTGCGATCCAATCGGCGATAGAAGATCTCTTCGAGGATATCACGGCCTTGCGCGTCAGGAATGCCCTGATGGTCATACAAACGCACATTCGGCCAAACATAACGTTTCCCGAAGTTCGCCATAATTTGAGTGAAATCAACCGAATAGCGTAACGCGACCGGGAAAGTGTAGATGATAGAGGCCGCAGGGGCGGTCAACGTCCGCGCGTGTTCAAGGAAAAGATCGCGTGCGTTCGCCAGATCCAACTTATCAATATCCTCAACAATGAACAACACACGCCGTCCGCCTTTGCGCTCCATTTCGTCAATCAGGTAACGAATGCGTTCGATCAACTCGGCCAGGTACATCGCAACCCGCGCCCGCAAAGTTTGACGCGTCTCGACTTCCGTACCCACTTTCGCCTCAAGCTGTATCGCGAGATAGTTGACCTGGGCAGTCAAGCTCTTTTCAGTTGACGAAGGGATAAACTGCAGCCCCTCGATATGTTTCTCGAACCAGCGTTTGACATCATCAAGCAAATCCGCCCGCACAAGCTCCACGATGCCTTTTGGGAATAGTTTCTCGTCTGTTGCCCGTTCAAGGAGCTTGGCAGCCATTACCAGCAACAGATCCGCATAGTGGATGTCGTAGCCGCCGAGATCGGTGGAAACGGAGAAGGAAACGATGAAAAACTCATTCTGGAGTTGCGTGGCCAGGTAGTTGAGCGCCGTGGACTTGCCATTGCCACGATGCCCCGTAAATAACACCTTGACCTGGCGTTTTGCGCGCAGATCGGTGATCATGCGGCTGAGTGGATTGCCCGGCGGCGCGACGAAATACAGGTTAAGATCGTTGCCGGCAAGGGGCTTTGCCACGAAGATGCTGAGCGCTTGATGAAGGTTTATGGCGGGCATATCGCCTCCGAGTCACTGGATTCGCATCGAAACACCGTTCACGTACGGTGAGTGTAGCACGAAACCAACGCCAAATCAAACTACTTCACCTGTGCGGTGATGATGTCTGGCAGCGGTACACTTCCTCCTCTTTACTCCGCCCATTCCTCCAACACCAGCACCGCCGGCCGATCCACTTTGCCTACCCACCGCCGGTCGTTGGTCAGGATCGCATCGGCGCCGGCGAGGCGGGCGGCGGCGACCTGGACGGCGTCGGGGGTGCGCAGGCCGGTGGCGCCGCGCACGAGGGCCGTCTCGCGGGCCAACGCCACGTCAAGCGGCACGATGCGGAGATTCGGGAAGCGCGTCAGGTAAAGATCGTAATCCTGCAGCGCTCGCCGATCGCCGGCCTTTGCGGGCGCGGTCAAGATCTCGGCCAGGGTGATCGTCGTGGTGAGCGCGGCCAACTGGCCCGCTTCGACCGCTTCCAGCACCACGGTCGTCAGCGGCGCGTAGCGCGGGTGATCGGCCAGATGGTAGATGAAGACCATGGTGTCCAGTGCGATCAGACGCAGCCCGGCCAGTTGTTGACGAAATTCGGCTACTCCCATGACGCACGCTCACCTTCCAGCCAGACCTCGGGATCGGGCCACAGATCGGCGTGCAGCCCGCGCAGCGCGGTGGTCAGGCTGGCTGGCCGGGGACGCACGATAATCGTATCGCCATCCATCACGAAAAGCAATGAATCCTGCGGCCGAACGCCAAGCGCCTCACGCACCAGCTTGGGGATCACGACCTGATATTTCGTGCTGATCTGGGTCGCCACGGCTTGCATCGTCTACCTCCTGCATTTTGGTAAGCAGATCATATCATCGTAAGAAGGGCATGTCAATTGTAAGACAAATGAGTCACCTCTACAACAGCCGCGCCATCTCCCCGACCAACCGCTCGATCTGCTCCCCGGTGTGCGTCGCGAAGATCGCGATGCGCAGCGCGCCGCCGGGGGGCACACTGCTGTAGCTCGTCACGTGCGCGACGCAGAGGTCACGGGCGAACAGCTCGGCCCGCAGCCGCGCCAGATCCACGCCGGGCCGCGCCCCCAGGCAGAGGATGGGGACCGGCGAGTCGGGCAGGTCCCAGCCCAAGCCGCGCAGCCCGGCGCGGGCGGCCGTCACGTTGGCGCGCAGCCGGCCGCGCAATTCCGTGTCCCCGGCCATGAAGCGGAGCGCCCAGGCCGCGGCCCCGGCGGCCGGCAGCGCCGATGGGCTGGTCGCGACCAGCGCCTTCGCCCCGCGACCGAGCCGCTCGATCAGCGCCGCGTCCCCGGC
>CAZYHE010000229.1:0-2176 GCA_964647225.1 uncultured Anaerolineales bacterium | reverse complement strand
TGGGAGTTGGGGGACGCCCAGTGCTCCAGCGTGCCGCGGCCGTGCGCGCCCAAGACGCCGGTGGCGTGCGCGTCGTCGAGGCAAAGGATCGCGCCATCGTAGGCGGCGAGTACATCGCGATAGGCCGGCGCGGGCGCGATCTCGCCGGAGATCGGGAAGACGCCGTCGCTGAAGACCAGCGGCCGCTCGCCCGGCTTGAGGTGGTCGCGCAGTTGCGCGGCCAGGTCGGCGGGGTCGAGGTGGCGGAAGGGATGGAGCGGCAGCCCCGCGGTGCGTGCGCCGTCCCACACGCTGTAGTGGCTGGCGCCATCCACGAAGATCCGCTCGTAGTCGCCGGCCAGTCCTTGCGCCAGCACCGCGTTGCCCAGGTAAGCCGTGACGTAGTAAGTCGCGGCGCCGGCCCCCCAATAGGCCGCGGCGGCCGCCTCGACCTCCCGGTAGAGCGGGTGCTCACCGTAGCCGCCCCGCGAGGTGGCGGTCCCCAGGCCGTATTGCCGCAGCGCAGTCGCAGCCGCATCGAGCAGGCCGGGATGGTTCTGCAGGCCCAGATAGCTGCACCCGGCGAAGTAGTCGCACCACCGCCCGTTGATCAGCGTCCGCGCGCCGACCGGGCTTTGCATGGAATAGTTCATTCGGCATTTCCTTACCCGGACAAACCGGAACCGCCAAGACGCCAAGCACGCCAAGACCAAGAAGCTCCGACCTTTGCGATCTTTGCGTCTTCGCGGTTAAACCTCTGCTTGCTGAACAGGAACTCAGGTCGCAAACCCTATCCAACAAACGTCCGCGCGGCGATAAAGCTCTCGCGCAGATGGGGCACGGCCTGCACGTCATCCTCGTACACCCCGTTGCGCGAGCGCGAGGAATGGAGGATGTGCCAGCCGCCGAGGCTGATCGCGACGTGCGTGATCTTGGGGCGCGCGGGCGCTTCGCCGAAGAAGAGCAGGTCGGCCGGCGCGTAGGGCGGCTCGACCGGCCGGCCGGCGAAGTATTGCATGTCGGCGTCGCGCGGGAGGGTCAGCCCGACCAGCCGGTGCAGCAATTGGGCGAAGCCGGAGCAATCAATGCCGAGCGCGGTGCAGCCGCCCCACAGGTAGGGCACGCCGATGAAGCGCGCCGCGTCGGCGACGATTTGCGCGCGGCGGCCGGACTCATCGGCCGGCCAGGCGGTCAAAGCACGCAGGTCACGGTCGGGCGCCCAGCCGGTCAGCCCGCCCGCCAGGGTCACGTTCGACCAGCCGGAAGTCAAATGCACAACGGTCGTTGAGTTACGCGCCCTGAGTGCTTCGCAATCGAAGGGCGGCGCTTCGACTGGCTCAGCGACCGGGATACCGGCGGTCGCGACCTCCCCGGACGCGACCGCCGTCCCGGCCGGCACGCGCGTGATCAACGCCGCGTCGGCGGTCGGCGCGGCGCGCAGCAGGCTCACCGGCGCGCTGACGATGTGTGTGGCCGCCAGCGCGGTCTCGCCGGTCAGGTACGAGCGATAGGCCCAGCCCAGGTAACCATCCGCCTGGCGCACGAAGCACCACCGCTCCTGCTCCTGGAGGATCTCCAGCGGCCAGCCGTTGAGCAGTTGGCTGAGCTGCTCGGCCAGGAAGGACGGCTCGGCGTAGAGGCCGGTCAGGTTCGTGGCGACCACCCGGTGCATCGGCTCCGGCCGGCGCAGGACTTCGACGCTGCCGGCATCGAACGCCAGGCCGGGGAAACGCTCGGCCAGCCCCCGGTGTACGCCGGCCAGGGTCGCCCCATCGAGCACCGCGCCCGTCAACGCGCAGCGGCCCCAATCGAGCGCCGCCGCATCCAGCCGGCACAGTTGCACGCGCCGGTCGCCATACTCGCGCCCGATTTCAGTCAAGGCGCCGCGAATTTGTTCCAACATCGAAGAGTTTTCTCCCAGCATTCAAAAATATCATTGCGAGGAGCGTATATTACGCCGAAGCAATCTCGTCCAATGCGAGAGATTGCTTCGGCCCAAACAACAGGCCTCGCAATGACAGGCCGCGTAGCATTTCACAGGCAGATTAGCCCAACACCTCGGCATACACCCGCGCCATGTTCCGCCAGCAAACCTGCTCCACCTGGCGGGCGGTCAGCCCGGCCGCGGCGAGCAGGTCGGCGATGGCGGGATAGCTCTCCGCGCCGGTGATGCCGATCGGCATGGTCGTGATGCCGT
>CAZYHE010000228.1:1493-7347 GCA_964647225.1 uncultured Anaerolineales bacterium | reverse complement strand
ATCCTCCCCCCAGGATCATGTCATTTCGCTGCACAGCTACCGGGCCGTGCTGATACCCCAGCCGCGCCTCGATCTGGTCGGAGCGACAGCCGAGGATGCGCGTCATGTCGGCGCTATCGTAGCGCGCGATGCCGCGGGCCAGCGGCACGCCGTCGGGGCCGAGGATGCCGACGGAATCGCCGCGCTCGAAGCGGCCTTCCACCGCAACGATACCGGCCGGCAGCAGGCTGCTGCCATTCTCGGTCAGCGCCCGTGCGGCGCCGGCATCCACGAGCAGGCGCCCCCGCATGGTTGCCCCGCCGAAAATCCACCGCTTGCGCTTCTCCAACGGCGTTTCCCTGGCCGGGAAGCGCGTGCCGACCGGCTCCCCCGCCACGACTCGGAGGATGACGTTCTCGGCGTGGCCGGCGGCGATCACCACATCCACCCCGGCGCGGCGCGCGACATCGGCCGCCTGGAGCTTGGTGGTCATGCCGCCCACTCCCAGCCCCGTCACACTGCCGCCCGCCAACTGATAGAGCTGCGCATCAATCGTGCGCACCTCCGGGATAAGCTGCGCAGCGGGGTTGCTGTGCGGGTCGGCGGTGAACAGCCCTTCCTGATCGGTGAGCAGGAGCAGGAGATCGGCTTCGGCCAGCAGCGCCACCAACGCCGACAGGTTGTCGTTGTCGCCGACCTTGATCTCCGCGGTCGCGACCGCGTCATTTTCGTTGATCACCGGCACGATGTGATGCTCGAGCAGCGCGTTCAGCATGTCCCGTGCGTTCAGGTAGCGCGGCCGGCTGCGAAAATCCTCGCGCGTCAGGAGCATCTGCCCCACATGGATGCCGTAGATCTCGAACAGGCTCTCCCAGGTGAACATCAAACGGCTCTGGCCGACCGCGGCGAGCATCTGCTTGCTGGCGACGGTGGGCGGCAGGTCGGGATAGCCGAGCCGCTCCCGGCCGGCCGCCATGGCGCCGGAAGTGACGATGATGACCTGGACGTCGCGCTGGTGAAGCTGCGCGCATTGGCGCACCAGTTCGACCATGCGCGCGCGATCCAGCCGCCGCGTCCCACCGGTCAGGACACTGGTGCCGAGTTTGATGACGATACGTTGATACATAGAGTCGTCGGTCGTTCACGCCTCGGAAAAAACAGCGCACACATCGCTCGCCGGGAATGGCGCCGCCAGCATCGAGGCGGTCAGCGGTGAGTGCGCGATGCCGATAGATACAAATAACACGGGGGCGGCTGTCACGTGCCAGGCACTTCCGCAAGTGCCTGGCACGTAAGACCGGGCTACAACACCCGCATCAGATCTTGGAACTTCATCGCCAGCATTGGATCGCCGGAGACGCTGAGCCGGCCGGAGAAGAAGAGATTCATCCCGCTCGATGGATTTTGCATGAGCTGCTCGAAATCCGCCGCGCTGATCTTGATCGTGCAATCTGCCTTGCCCGGATTGCCCTGCTGCACCGCCGGCCCTGTGCTGGACGCATCCACGAACCACTCACCGCCGCCATCGCCCGTGATGACGAACTGGTATTTCGCCCCGATCCGCCGCACTACATCGGGCTTGGCTGCAATAGCGTTGGCGATATCGGTATTGAAGAGCTTCGGAATATCCACGTCAAAGACCTCCGATTATAAGATACGGGACGCTGGCGCGACAAATGCGGCCCATGCCCGCTCGTCGAATATGGGCATTCTAGCACAAGGCGGGATGTCAGGCAAACAAACATCGGCGGTTGGGTGTGTTTCACATTGGGGGCGCGACATGCACTGAGCTTGTCGAAGGGCGCACGCCTGCCGCTTCGACAGGCTCAGCGAGCGTGCCCTGAGCTTGTCGAAGGGCGCACGCCTGCCGCTTCGACAGGCTCAGCGAGCGTGGCTGCTCACAAGGCATCGAACGGTTTGACGTGAATCGCCCCTCCCGCCACGGGGCAGGCATTTTCGCAGCGGCCGCAGCCGGTGCAGCGCGTGGGATCCACGATGATGCGGCCGTTGTACATCTGCGCCGCCTCCACCAGGCACGCCTCCACGCACACCAGGCACTTGACCTGCTGATCCCAGGCCAGGCACAGCGGCCGATCCACGACCGCGCGGCCGATCTTCACCGCTTCCGGCGGGATCGGCTTGATCGCGCCGACCGGGCACGCCTGGGCGCAGAGATGCGGGCAGTTGGGGTTGCGCGTGCATGCGCCGGCCAGGGGCACCAGGTGTGGCGTGCCCACCCGCGCCAGCCCGCCGCCCAGCCCGATCGGCTTGAGTCCGCCGGTGGGGCACACGCGCACGCATTCCTGGCACAGGATGCAGGTGCGGATGAACTCCGCCTCGGGCAGCGCGCCCGGCGGCCGGAGCACCCCGCCGCGACGATCAAGCTCGATCGCCGGGACCAAGGCCACTCCCGCGACCCCGGCCGCGACCCCGGAGAGCAACTCACGCCGGGTCAGCTTGCCGCCAAACCGCGCCGGCTTGGGGACATAACTCCCTGTGAAGCGTGGCGCGGACGCCGGGGCCGGGCGTTCCACTTTGCGCTGCCATTGCTTGCCGGCCAATGCCCCGAAGGCGAAGGAGATGCCGGTGTTCGGGCAGGCGCTCTCGCACTCCAGGCAGAAGGTGCAAGCCGTGTAGTCGGTGTTGTGCGGCTCTTTGCGCGGGATGGCATTCATTGCACAGGCGCGATGGCAGTCGCCGCACAGCGTGCAGGCGCCACTCACCCGGCGATTCAAGAGGCTGAACCGGGAGAAGACGCTGAGCAACGCGCCCAACGGGCACAAGTTGCGGCACCAAAACCGCGGCTGCCACAATTCCAGCAGCACGATGCCCAGGAAGACGAGCGAGACGACGGAGAAGAAGGCGCGCAGCGGCGGCAGGCGGAGGGTGAAGAAGTTGCTCACCAACGTCGTCACGGTCCGATGGAAGATCACCAGCGGATCGAGCAGGCCCAGCGCCTGGAGCGAGAAGACCCCCGCGACCAGCACGGCGATCAAGATGGTGTACCGCAGGGGGCTGTTGGCGTTGGCGGGAAAGAGCCGCGCATAGAATGGTATGACCGGCGCGACCACTTTGCCGTCTGCGCCGATCTGCGCCACGGGGATGCGCCGCCGCCCGCGCCGCCGCCAAAACGCCAACGGCTGCACCAGGTCAAGCACCGTCCCGATCGGGCAGACCCACCCGCAGAAGAAGCGCCCCAAGACGACCGTCAGCGCGATCAGGAACAACGGCGCGCCGATCACCAGCGTCGGCCATTCGCGCTGCGCCAGGTGGCCCAGCAGCAGGAGCGGATCCCAGAGCAGCAGCCACGACGCAAACAAAGGGGTCGCGCGGAATGTGACCCGCTGATAAATCACAACTGCCAGCGGGTACAAAAACAGCAGCAGGAAGCCGACCTGAACGATCCGGCGCGCGGCCCGATCCACCGCGCCGCGGCGGCGTTGGCCGCTACTGATCGCTGGTTTCACGGGCATGGCCGGCCTCCTCTGTCTGGTCGGCGGAAACGCCCGCGCTGGTCTCTGGTGGCGCTGACGGCTCAAGCCGTCGGTCGAGGCGCTGGCGCACGACGATTCCCGCGCCGGCCACCACCGCGGCCGCGGGAATCAGCGCGGCGCTGAGAAATGGCGCCGGGTTGGCGATAGCGCCAGATGACGCACCGCCGCGGTCGGCCTTCACCGCCACGCCTGCCGGCGGCGGCGCGTGCGTCGGGAACGGCTCAGGCGTGGGCAACGGCGTCTGGGTGGGAACACGCGTTGGAGTCGGCGTCGGCCCCTGGGTCGGCGTGGTGGTGATGGTCGCCGTCGGTGCGTTGGTCGAGGTCGGGGTGATGGTCGGCGTGGGGGTCCGGGTCGGCTGGCCGACGGCAATCGTCTGCAACCGGCCCGCGGCGGCGGCCTTTTCCACGTCAATCTCCCCCACGCCCGACTCGGCGGCGAACTTGACATGCGTCAGTTCTTGGGGCTTGATCGAGAAGTAGTTGATGCAGCCATACGCGTCTATCAAGACCGGATCGGTGCCGACGACGATCTGGTTCATCCGCTTCACCCGCCGGGGGTTGGTCAACTCGTTATCATCGCCGCCGGCCTGCCGCGCCGCCCCCACGGGCAGCCGGACGCGGATCGCCTCCAGGATGTGGAGATGCGCCTGGACGGCCGACTCGGTGTTCAGGTCGGCGATGCCTTGCTCAAGCTGGACGTGGAGCGCGTTCGGCTGCTGCATGAACCCCATCATGTGTTTGAGGCAGAGGGTATATTTGGTCACGAGGTGGCTCTTGGCGACCCCCATGTTGATCCGCACATCCGCTTCGACCGCCGCTTTGAGCATCGGTATCTTGCGGAAATCGGGGACTTTCGCCTTGGGGAACTCCACCATCGTGCAGATTTGCGCGGGCGCCAGATAGCCTTCGGGGAACACCTTCTCCACCCCCATCTCATCCACGACCTTGCCGATCCCGCTGACCTGCAGCGCCTAGGCGGTGGTCCAAAGCGTGGAGCGATCTATCACGATGATGCGTTTGGCGCCCGCGTCGCGCACCATCTGGATCAGTGCGCGCAGGATTTCGGGATCGGTGGAAGACGCGGTGCCGGGCGGATAGGCCCAGGTGGCGTTGGGTTTGATCGCGACGGTCTGGCCCGGCTTGACGAACCGGCCGATCCCGCCGACCCCCTCCAACGCAGTCTGGAGGATGAGGGTTGCGGAATGGGCATTGGTACCCGCGGCGACGGCGACCGCGGGCCACTCCTCGGCCGCGGCGCGGGCGGCGGTGGGCTGGCTCAGGCGCCGGCCCACCTCGCACGCAGCAGTCAACCCTGCGGCATGGACCAAGAACTGCCGGCGTGTGATCTTGCGCATAGATGGCCTCACTTGGCTGCGAAAGGGATACGGAGTGCTCCTGGCTGGCTGATCGTGTAGCTATTGTTACGTGAGTGACTAAAAACGGCAATGATCTTCGTCAGTTTTGACCCAGACCTTTAGGGTCTCGCAGACCCTAAAGGTCTCTTGCTCTCGTCCACCAACGGTGATATCATCAGTCCATGCCCGAACCTTTGACGATCTGGCTGCTGACGCCCTACCACACCGGCTCGCACCGGGCGTGGGCCGAGGGCTTCGCCGCGTCCAGCCGCCATCGCGTGCGTCTGTTGACCATGTGCGGACAATTCTGGAAGTGGCGTCTGCACGGCGCGGGACTGGAGCTGGCGGAGCAGGCCCGCGATCTGCTCGCCGCGGGCGAACGCCCCGATCTGTTGCTTGCCACCAGCATGGTCAACGTGCCCGCATTCCTGGCCCTGACGCGTCGCGAGCTGGCGACCACGCCGGTCGTGCTCTACATGCACGAGAATCAGCTTACCTACCCGCTGCCGCCCGGCGAGAAACGCGACCTGGCTTTCGGCATGATCCAGCACCTGTCCATGTGTACCGCCGACCGGGTGTGCTTCAATTCGGCTTATCACCTGCAGAGTTGGTTCGACGAGGCGCCGCGGTTGCTCAAACACTTCCCGGACTACACCCACCTCGAAACCATCGCCGCGGCAAAGGTGAAGTCGAGCGTGCTGCCGGTCGGCTGTGACTTGCAGCGGCTGGCCGCGCACCGCGGCCCTGCGCCGCGCGGCCCGACCATCGGGCGGCCCCCGCTGATCCTGTGGAATCAGCGTTGGGAATACGACAAAGACCCCGCGACGATGCTGCGGGCGCTCTATGCGCTGGCCGAGGAAGGGCTGGCGTTCCGGGTTGCGCTGGCCGGGGAAAACTTCCGGGTGCAGCCCGCCGAATTCGAGGCGGCGCGCGCCCGATTGGGCGACCGCCTGATCCACTACGGTTACGCCGAGCGCCTGGCGGACTATGCCGGGCTGCTGTGGGAGGCGGATATCGTGCTGAG
>CAZYHE010000228.1:0-1393 GCA_964647225.1 uncultured Anaerolineales bacterium | reverse complement strand
AGGTACGATGATTTTCTGGCGGACGCGCAATGAGTTCGTAGTGGCGACTTTAGTCGCGCATCCGCACGAAAACGACTGAAGTCGCTACTGCCAACCGAGGGCTGCTACTGCGTCTGGAGCGGCGTTTCCTCCAGTTCCAGCGTCACGACCTGCTCGGCCTGTGCCCCGCGCGCCGCGTGCGAGACGCTGAACTCGACAAGCTGGCCGACCCGCAAGGCGGCTGACTCGCCCGCCAGGCCCGACTTGTGGACGAAAACATCCGCGCCCTGGGCCGGTGTGATAAAGCCGTATCCCTTGCCGCGACTGTACCACTTCACAACCCCGCGCTGCCGCCCTGTCGCAGGCGCCAGCCGGCGGCACGCCGGACAGCGCGCGGGCTGCGCGGCGTCGCGTTGCTCATCGGTCGTCCAGACAAACTGGGTGTCGCACTCGGCACACCGCACCACAAGATCGCGAGACACCAGACCTCCTCAATCCGCCGCTATCGCATTTTGACAAGGTAGGGCGATTGCGTTAGAATAGCTCCTGTCAAGGCGACGTAGCCAAGTGGCAAGGCAGGGGTCTGCAAAACCCCGATCGCCGGTTCAAATCCGGCCGTCGCCTCTGTGAAACGGGCCAGGTCCATCAGGATGCTGGCCCGTTGTCGTTAATGCTACATCAATTCTATGCCAACGAGTATGAAGATCATGCCTACCGACCTATCCTCAGCGACTCTCTGTCTGGTGCGACGCCGCGGCGCGGCGGACGCGCTCCTGCTGGGCCGGAAGAAGCGCGGCTTCGCGACCGGCAAGTACGGCGGCTTCGGTGGCAAGCTCGAGCCCGGCGAAACGATCGCGGCCGCCGCAGCCCGCGAACTGGCCGAGGAATGCGGCCTCCGCGTTTCACCCCAGGAGCTTCGGCCGGTCGCCGAGCTTACCTTCCGCTTTCCGCACCAGCCCGCGTGGGATCAGATCGTACACACCTTCCTGGTGGAGCAGTGGCAGGGCGAGCCGGTCGAGAGCGAAGAGATGGCGCCCGCCTGGTTTCTCGTCGCTGACATCCCCTACGCCCTGATGTGGGATGACAGCCTCTTCTGGCTGCCGGCGCTCCTGGCCGGCAAACGGCTCCGCGGCCGCTTCACTTTCCGGGCCGACAACGAAACGGTGGAGCGAGCGGAACTGGAGATCCTCACATGAACGCGGCGGGGCGTCTCACCCGCCGCTGATCATGTGAATCGCTTGCACCTCGGCGCCGTCGGGCACGGGGGTCGTCGCAAACTCTCGCCGCAGCACCACCTTGCCATTGATCTTGACCACGATCATGCGGAAGCTGAACTTAAGCGCGTCCAGCACATCCTGGACGGTCAGTCCCGGATGCCACGCAAGCTCATACTGCTCATTGACGCGGATCATGC
>CAZYHE010000227.1:2963-7372 GCA_964647225.1 uncultured Anaerolineales bacterium | reverse complement strand
TCGGCGATGGCGTTCAGCCAGGCTTCGGCCGGGATCTCCACGAATTGGGAGAGCGCGCCCAGGAGGATCACATTGGCGACGCGGGGATTGCCGAGTTCGGTCGCCAGCCGCCCCGCCGGCAGGATGCGGACGTGCGCGGCGCGGGCGGCCAGCAGCTCCGCGATGGCGTCATCCGCGGGGTAGGGGGTCTTGCCCGCCAGCGCCAGGGTGGGGATCGCCTCATCGCTGGTGACGACCACGCCGTCGCGGTGCAGGAAGTGGAGCCAGCGGCAGGCCTCCAGCTTCTCGAATGACAGCAGGTAGTCGGCCGCGCCCACGGGAACCATCGGCGAGAAGACCTCATCGGCCAGCCGCACGTGGCTGATGACGCTGCCCCCCCGCTGGGCCATGCCGTGGACGTCGGTCTTCTTCACGTCGTAGCCCGCGGCCATCCCCACCAGGCACAGGATATCGCTGGAGAGCAGGATCCCCTGCCCGCCCACGCCGGTCAAGACGAAGTTGAGTGGTTTCATAGGAAAATGGTTAGTTGGTAACTTGGTAAGTTGGTAAGTTGGTGAATCAACGTAGTGCGTTCCGCGTTTCACGCGCTACGCACTACGCAATACGCACTACATTTACGCCTCACGCCTCACCGAATCACGCTCGACCCGCAAAATCGCGTCATGCGGGCAGATGCGGTTGCACACCTGGCAATCGGTGCAGCGATCGGGGAGCACCGCGACCTTGCCGTCCTTGCGGATGAGCGCGGGGCAGGCGGTGACGAGGCACGCCCAGCAGGAGACGCACTTTTCCGGCTCCACCCACGAGGTCTGGCTGCTGCTGGACTTGAACTCCAGCGCGCACGGCTCGCGGACGATCAGCACCGACGGCTCGTCGGACTGCACCGCGCGGAAGAGTTCACGCTCGATGGCCGCGGTGTCGAAGCCGGGGATGACGACCACGTCCGCGATCCCCAGGCCGCGGCACAGCGTCTCTAACTCGACCCGCCGCGCCGGTTTGCCGTCCAGGGCTTTGCCCGTGCCGGGGTTGACGTTGCCGCCCGTCATGGCCGTGGTGAAGTTGTCGAGGATGATGACCGTCGTCGCCGCGCCGGAGGTGATTACATCCACCAGCCCGGTGATGCCGGAGTGGAAGAAGGTCGAGTCGCCGATCACCGCGACGATCTTGTTCTTGATCCCGCCCTTCTCCAGCCCGATGGCTTGGCCGATGCTGGCCCCCATGCACGCGCACGTGTCCATCGCGTAGAGCGGCTGGAGCGCGCCCAGGGTGTAGCAGCCAATGTCGCCCGTGACGACCAGATTGTACTGCCCGTGGCTCCTGACTCCTGCCCCGTGACTCCTGACTCCTGACTCCTGTCCCCTGACTCCTGACCCCCGAACATCAACTGGCGCAGGACATAAAACGTGCCGCGATGGCCGCAGCCGGGGCACAGCAGCGGCGGCCGCTGGGGGATGGCGACGACCGGTTCCGCGCCGCGGGCGCTGAGTTGATCGAAGCGCGCCCCTTCGGCCGGCTCAGGGCGCGTGGCGCGGGCGCTGAGTTGATCGAAGCGCGCCCCTTCGGCAGGCTCAGGGCGCGTTTTCGGTTCAGGCAGCAAATAGGCCGGGATCGCCTCGGCCGGCACGACGCCGTGCTCCACGACACAACGCGCCATCAGCTCGGGGGTGAACTCGCCGATGGCGGGGAACACATCCTTGCCGCGCACGCGTTCGGCCGCGATGCCCGGCAGCGCCCGGATTTGCTCTTCCAGGAACGGATCAAGCTCCTCGCAGATGAGCAGCGTGTCCACCTGGCGGGCGAACTCCAGGATCAACTTGCGCGGGAGGGGGTAGGCCATGCCCAGCTTCAGGAAGGAGGCGTTCGGGAAGACCTCCCGCGCGTAGACATACGCGATGCTCCCGGTGACGATCCCCAGCCGGCGGTCGCCCCAGCGGATGAAGTTGAGCGGCGTGGTCTCGACATAATCCTGGAGCTTCGCCAGCCGATCCTCCATCACCAGCCGGCGCTGGCGGGCGTTGGCGGGCAGCATCACGTACTTGGCCGGGTCGCGCTTGAATGCCAGCGATCCCGCTGTGGCCGGTCTCCCGACCGAGCCACGTTGGATCTGTTCGGCCGCCACCTCGACCAGCGATTGCGCGTGCGAGACGCGCGTCGTCATGCGCAGGAGCACCGGCGTGTCGAACTGCTCGCTGATCTCCAGCCCCAGGCGCATCATGTCGGCGCACTCCTGGCTGTCGGATGGCTCCAGGAGGGGCACCTTGGCGAATTTGGCGTAGTTGCGGTTGTCCTGCTCCCCCTGCGAGGAGTGCATCCCCGGATCGTCGGCCGAGATGATCACCAGTCCGGCCTCGGTGCCCGTGTAGGCCACCGCGAAGAAGGGGTCGGCGGCGACGTTCAGGCCGACGTGCTTCATCGTTACCAGCGTGCGCGCGCCGGCCATGGCCGCGCCCATGCCCACCTCCAGGGCCACCTTTTCGTTGGGCGACCATTCGGCGTAGACGCCGGGGTATTGGGCGAAGCGCTCCAGGATTTCGGTGCTGGGGGTGCCGGGATAGCCGGTCGCGACCGCCACGCCGGCCATGTACGCGCCGAGCGCGATGGCATCGTTGCCGAGCAGCATCCGCTTCATGGCCGGGGCCTCGCCGCGGGGCGCATCTCGGGCAGGACGCCGGCGCGCACGATCTCGCGGCGGCGCCGCGCGGCCACCTCGGCCGGGGTCGAGAGGGCGAGCGCGCCCGCCACGCAGATCTCCACGCAGCGCGGCCGGTCGTCGCGATCCTCGCACAGGTTGCACATCGAGACGATCCGCTCGCCGTGATTGATCGTCACCGCGCCGAACTCGCACGCCTCGACGCACCAGCCGCAGCCGTTGCACACGTCCTTGTCCACCAGCATGACGCCGGTGGTCTCGCTGACACTGATGCACTGGCGGGGGCAGGCGTACATGCAGGTCGGTTCGTCACACAGCCGGCAAGCCATAGACATAATGTAGGCCGGCTGCATCCGCACCAGCCGGATGTGCGACCGCTGCGGGTTGTAGCCGCCGTGCCGCGCCGAACAGACGAACTCGCACATCTGGCAGCCGGTGCATTTTTCTGGATCACAGACGATGAATGGTTTTTGCATCTCTATACACCCACATCCTCAGCGATATCTCTCATTCCCAACGCGACGAGCTGGCTCTTGGGGATCAGGCCGCCGGCGGTCCAACCGCGCGCGGCATAATAGCCCCCGATCATCGCACGTAATTCCGTTTCTTGCATCACGATCGGCGCCAGGTTGGGGCCGGCCGGGATGGGATCGTGCAGCGCCCGCGGCGGCAGCCGATCATCGGCGGCGGTCCAGCCCTCGCGGATGTTGAACGCCTTCTTGAGGTTGCAGATGCGCGGGCCGCACGCTTCCAGCATCTCCGGCGTCATCTCCAGGCCGGTGGCCGCCCGGTAGAGCGTGGCCGCCTCCGCGAAGAAATCGCCAAAGACCCCCCGGATGAACTTGCAGAAGCCCAGTGAATCGAAGACCGCGGCTTTGTCCTCCAGCTCCATCAGCGCGACGCCGTGATCGGGCGTGCCCTCGAAGCGGTTGGCGCGGCCCTGCATGTCGGCGCTATAACCGGGCGCGCGGTTGTGGCACGCGCCGCGCGTCCCCACGGCATAGCCCAGCCCCATCGTCTTCAGGCTGCGGGGATCGTAGCCCGCCATCTCCATCCCCTTGACCTGCATGGCGAAGTCGGCGCTGCCCTGGCCCACGTGGGCCGCGGCGCGCCGCGTGCCTTCGGCCAGCACGTCGCCGATCCCCTCGCGGCGGGCGATCAGTTCGAGCAATGCGATGCCGGCCTGGGCATTGCCGAAGCGCGGCTCCAGCCCGCCGAAGTCGGCTTTCGTCAGGAGGCCGCGCTCGAAGCATTCCATCGCCCAGGCGACCGTCGTGCCTGCGCTGATCGCGTCCATGCCCGCCAGGCTGGCGGCCTCCACCGCGCGAATCGCTGCGGCCGGATCGTCCACGCCCCAGAGCGAACTCATCGCGTATAACGGCTCGTAATCCATCCGGGAGCGTGCGCCGGCGTATGCCCCCTCGCGCACCACCAGCAGATGCTCGCAGCCCACGGGGCAGCCGGAACATGCCACCCGCCGCTCCAGATGGTGGCGGTTGAGGATTTCGCCGCTGACCTTCTCCGCGCCCTCGAACGACCCCTGGCGATAGTTGCGCGTGGGCAGGGCGGTCAGGTAATCGAGCACCAGCACGTTGCTGATCGTCCCCAGCCCGCGATATTTTTCGGTCATTGGGCCGGCGCACCGCTGCGCCAGATCCACAATCAGCGGTTCGAGCGCGGCCATCGAGGCGACGCGCACCGTCTTGCTGCCGCGCACCGCGATGGCCTTCAGGTTCTTCGAGCCCATCACCGCGCCGAG
>CAZYHE010000227.1:0-2863 GCA_964647225.1 uncultured Anaerolineales bacterium | reverse complement strand
GCGCATCGGCGCGGCCGGTGACGATCAGCGCATCGTAGCCGGCGCGGCGCAGCGTGTGCGACCAAAAGCTGCCCGACAGGCTGTCGCCCACCATCCCGGTGAGGGGCGACTTGGCGACGACCGCGTGCCGGCTGGTGGTGGCGATCGGCGTGCCGGCAAAGGGGCCGGGCGCAAAGACCAGCACGTTCTCCGGCCCCAGCGGGTCGGCGCCGGGAGGCAGATGGTCGTAGAGCAGCCGCGTGCCCAGGCCGACCCCGCCGAGGTACGGCTGGAGGGCGCGTGCCTCGACATGCTCGACCCGGCTCGTGCGCTGCGTCAAATCCACGTGCAAGATGCGCTCGAAATACATTGTCCTACGCCCCGTCCGCTGACTGGCCGTCAGGCCGTGTCGAAGCGCGTCCCTTCGCCTCGCTCAGGGCCTTGAGCACCTGCTCGGCCTTGTCCAGCCGATCCACCTTCATGATGACTTCGGCCTGGTTGGCAGGCCGTTCGCTGTGGGCGTACAGATATTCGATGTTCACGCCAGCCTCGGCGAGCGGGATGACGATGGCGTTTTCGAGCGCGCCCGGCACATCGGGCACCTCGACGCGCAGCACTTGGGTGGTCGCCGCGGTCAGGCCCGCGTGTTGGATCGCAGCCATCGCGGCCGCGGTGTCCGCGACGATAATGCGCGCGATGCCGAAGTCGGCCGTGTCGGCCAGCGAGAGCGCCCGCAGGTTCACCTTCGCTTCGGCCAGCACCTGCAGGAGATGGGCCAGCCGGCCTGGCCGGTTTTCGAGAAAGACGGATATTTGGGTAACTCTCATGGTATTTCCCCCTTATGAACTATACACTTCCCGCCGATCCACCACGCGCTTGGCCTTCCCTTCGCTGCGTTGGATCGAGCGCGGCTCGACCAACCGCACGCGGGCGGCGATCCCCAGCCCGCTGTGTAGTTCGTCCCGGATTTTGCGCTCCAGCGCTTCCAGGCCGCGGATTTCGTCGGCGAAGACCGCCTCCGAGACCTCGACCCACACCTCCAGGTCGTCCAGCGTGTGCTGGCGATCCACGATGATCTGGTAGTGCGGCTGGACCCCTTCCACTTGGAGCAAGACCGTCTCGATCTGCGACGGGAAGACGTTGATCCCGCGCACGATCAGCATGTCGTCGGTGCGGCCGGAGGGTTTCGCCATACGGGCGATCGTGCGGCCACACGCGCACGGTTCGATGTTCAGCGAAGTGATGTCGCCCGTTCGGTAGCGGATGACCGGCAGCGCCTCTTTGGTCAGGGTCGTCAGCACCAGCTCGCCGCGCTGGCCGGGCGGGAGCGCCGCGCCCGTCGCGGGATTCACGATCTCCGCCAGGAAGTGATCCTCGAAGATGTGCAGGCCGGCCTGGTGTTCGCATTCGACCGAGACGCCCGGCCCGATGATTTCGCTCAGGCCGTAGATATCGAGCGCCTTCAGCCCGATCTTCGCCTCGATCTCCTGGCGCATCCGCTCGGTCCACGGCTCCGCGCCGAAGATGCCCACCCGCAGGCTGGTCTCGCGCAGATCCACGCCCATCTCGGTCGCAGATTCGGCCAGGTAGAGCGCGTAGGAGGGGGTGCAGCAGAGCACCGTGCTGCCCAGGTCTTGGATCAGCATGATCTGGCGCTTGGTGACGCCGCCCGACACCGGGATCACGGTCGCGCCGATCCGTTCCGCGCCGGACTGGATGCCCAGCCCGCCCGTGCAGAGGCCGTAGCCGTAGGCGTTATGCCCCGCGTCCTTCTTGGTGACGCCCCCGGCGGTGATCGTCCGGGCCATCACTTCGGACCAGGTGTCAATGTCCCCGGCGGTGTAGGCCACGACGGTCGGCTTGCCGGTGGTGCCGCTGGAGGCGTGGATGCGGACGATGCGCTCCTTGGGCACGGCGGCCAGGCCGAGCGGGTAGTTGTCCCGAAAGTCCCGCTTGTAGGTGAACGGCAGCCGGGCCAGATCATCGAGGGTGCGGATGCTCCCCGGCGTGACCCCTTGTTCCATGAAGCGCTGCCGGTAGAAGGGCACTTTCTCGTAGACGTTGGCGGCCTGGGCCTGCAAGCGCGCCAACTGCAACGCCTGCAAATCGCCCCGGCTCATGGTCTCATGTTTGCGATCCCAGATCATGCGATCCCTCCCAAATATGCACGTTGAATCCGGTCGGAGCCGAGCAATTCCCGCGCCGGCCCCTCGGCGACGATGCGGCCCGTCTCCAGGATATAGCCCCGGTCGGCCACTTTGAGCGCGGCGCGGGCGTCCTGCTCGACCAGCAAGATCGTCAGCCCCAGCTCGCGCAGCCGGCCCAGCAGGCCGAACAGTTGGGCCACCAGCGCCGGGGCCAGCCCCATCGAAAGCTCATCCACCAGCAGCAGCCGCGGGGATGACATCAGCGCGCGGCCGATGGCGAGCATCTGCTGCTCGCCGCCACTGAGGCTGCCGGCGGCCTGCCGCTGGCGCTCCTCCAGGATCGGGAAGAGGCCGTACACCTGGGCCAGGGAACGCTGCGTCGCCTCCTGCCGGAGGAGGCCGCCCAGGCTGCCGAGCAGGTCGCGCCAGCGATGGGCGTGCAGGGCATAGGTTCCCAGGACGAGGTTGTCGAGAACCGAGAGCGCGCCGAACACCTGCCGGCCTTCGGGAACCAGGCTGATCCCCAGCCGCGCCAGGCGCGCCGCGGGCACGTGGCGCAACTCTTGCCCCTGGAAGCTGATCCGGCCCGCGGTCGGCGTCAGGCTGCCGGCGATCGTGTAGAGCAGCGTGGATTTGCCCGCGCCGTTGGCCCCCACGAGCGAGACGATCTCCCCCTCGGCGACGGTCAGGCTCACCTCGCGCAACGCCTGGATCGCGCCGCGGTGGACGCTGAGCGA
>CAZYHE010000226.1:0-7373 GCA_964647225.1 uncultured Anaerolineales bacterium | reverse complement strand
ACCAACCCTATCTGGTCCTGTTCGACGCCGACCGGATCAAAGACTTTGTTTTCGCCACCGGTCGGCTGAAGGAGATCCGGGGGGGCAGCCAGATCGTGCGGGATGCGACCGATGCGGATATGCTGATCCGGGCGCTGAACCTGGACCCCGGCAGGGTGGTGTTCGCGGAGGGCGGGTCGGGCGTGCTCAAGATCGAGGGGTGTGAGGCGGCCGAGGGGCTGTGCCGACGCCTTGAGTGGCGCTATTGCGATCACACGCGGGGAGCCACCTTGACGGCCGTGACTGAGCCGCTGGACGGCGACTTTGGCGCGGTGACTGCGAGGGCGGCCCGTCGGCTGCGGCTGGCAAAGGAGGACGTGCGCCGCCGCCAGCAACTCAACCAGTCGCCATTTGTGCAGCCCTGCGAGGCGTGTGGCCTGCAGCCGGCCACGGAGTTGTACGAACGGCAGCCGACCGCCTGGCTCTGTGCAGCCTGCAATGTTAAGCGCCTGCGAGCTGATCTGTTGCGCGGCGGCCGTGCCGGTGACGAACTGTTGTTGGGTGACACCGCTTGGGGCAGACAATTCCTGGACAGCCTCGACCGCGCGACGGCGACAACCTGGGCTGACACGCAGTTGCCGCTGACCCTAGACAAGCTGGCGGAATTGTCCCGCCCCAACAACTACCTCGGCTTCCTGTACGCCGACGGCAATGGCCTGGGCGATGCACTGCAAAAACAGAAGACGGAGGACGACTACCGCCATTTCAGCCGCCGCGTCTCGGTCAGCATGCAAGCCGCGCTCTGGCTGGCGCTACAGTGCCATTTCCCAAAGCCGGAACTACGTCACAGCATCAAACTGGCACCGTTCGAGTTGATCGCTCTGGGCGGCGATGACGTGATACTGGTGACTGTGGCCGATCAGGCCGTGCCGCTGGCGATCACGCTGGGCCGGCTTTTCCAACACGTCAACGCCGGGCTGGCCCCGCTGCGGCTGGAGGCCCTGACCCGCGAGGCTGCCCTGGAAGCCGCTCTGGAAATCGGGCGCCAGGCGTTGGATCACCTGGTGGCAGCGCCCACTGGAGAGGATGTGTTCACGCTCTCGTGCGGCGTAGTGATCGCCCACCCCGGCCAGCCGATCCAGAATTTGGAGCTGCAGGCGCGCGAACTGCTGAAGAACGCCAAACGCCAGTTTCGCCGCCAGGCCGCGCTAGACTTCCACGTGGTGAGCACGCCGGTGCTGCGGGCGATGGACGATATCCGCCGCGATGAATATCGCCTGCAGGAGCGCGATCAACGCAAGTCATATCTGACACGGCGCCCGTTGACCCTGGATGATGCCGCACGCCTGTTGTGCCATGTGCGTCAGTTCAATGCCGGCGGCGAGGGGGAAGCGCTGCCGCGCAACAAGCTCAATGCGCTCTATCAGGCGCTCTTCACCGGCCAAGACGCGGCGTCGTTCGAGGCGTTTTTCTTGCGGTCGCGGCTGAACGCGGCGCAGCGGGCCAAGTTGGACGCCTTCTTCAAGGATTTCGGCATCCTGGCCGACCGGACGGCCAAAGACGATGGGCCGCTGTTCCCGTGGGGTCGCGATGCGCAAGGGGATGTCTTCACCGTCTTTGGCGACCTGATCGAGATCTACGAGTTCACGCACGGCACGGACGTGGCCGAGTGCCAGCCGGCCGGGCCTGAGCAGAGGGAGGGGGGCGATGGCGCTGCACAAGGTTGAGTTGAACCTCCGGCTGGAGTTGGCGAGCGCCCTGCACATTGGCACGGGCTACGGGCTGGCCGGCTACCTGGACGCCCTGACCATGACCGACGCGGCCGGGTTGCCCTATGTGCCGGGCGCCAGTCTGAAGGGCCGTCTGCGCTACTACGCGGACGATCTGCTGCGCGGCTGGGGTTACGGGCCGGCGGGCCGCGAGCCCCTGAATAATCTCTTCGGCCAGGAAGACCGGGCCGGCAGCCTGACCTTCGGCGACCTGTGCTTGACCGATGACTGGCAAAACCTGCTGACCGAAGCCGGCGGCGCGCACGCGGCCCCGGGCCTGCGCACCGAGCGCCGGACCAATGTGATGTTGAGCCGGCTGCGCGGGGTGGCGCTGGAACAGCATCTCTTCACGGTGGAAGCCGCGCCGGCGCATTTGACCTTCGCCGGACGCATCTTCGGCACCTTGCCGGACGGAGGGCGGGTGACAACATCTGCCTGGGGCGACTGCCCGCATGACCTGGCGCTGCTGGCGGCGGCCGTGCATGCATTGACGCATCTGGGCGGCCGCAAATCACGCGGTCTGGGCCGCTGCCAACTGCAAATCCCGCCCGGCGGCTTGACGGTGAACGATCGGCCCGTGGATGCCGTGGCTTTGCTGGAGGCGCTGCGATGAAACGCTATTACTTGCGCTTGCGGGCGCTCAGCCCCATCAGCATCACCGGCCATCAGAATGTGGCGGGGCAGGCCGGCCCCACCTTGACTCACATTCCGGGGACGACCCTGCGCGGGGCATTGGCCTGGCGGGTTTTGGCGCAGCGGCCTGAGGCTACACGCGATACGGCTTTCCAGGCTCTGTTTGCGCCAGACGGCCTACGGCCCGGCCCACTGTATCCTTTGAGCCACCACACCAAGCCAGACGCCGACCTCGCCCTGCCGCTGCCGCTGACGGCGCGTTCGTGCAAGCGTCATGCTGGCTTCTGTACCGACCCGGACCAGGATCGGGAGAGCGACCCGCATGGCGCGCTGGACACCCTGGTGGATGCGCTGGAAGAAGTCGCTCACGAACGCCTGATGGTGCATGGCCTGGCGGGCGCCTGGAGTGCAGATGAGAAGAAGGGGCTGAAGCGTCATGAGGAGTGCGGCCAGCCCGGCTGCGGAGCGGCCATGGATCGCTTTGCAGGCTATTACCAGAGCGGGATCGCCCACGGGACGCGCTGGTTTCGCACGGTGCGGCCCAGCAAGCTGCTCCTGACGCGCACCGCCATCATGGCGGAGTTGGGCAGCGCCCGGCAAGGCGCCCTGTTCAGCCGGGAGGCGCTGGCCGCTGGGCAGGAGTTCGCTGGCTTTGTGGATGTGCCGGCGGCTCTGGCAACCGAGTTTGAGCAGCTATTCGAAGTGGGAGACGAGCTGCAGATCGGCGCGGGCCGCACGGCCGGGCTGGGCCGGCTGGCCGTGGCCGACGTGCGGCCCGATTGGGGCGTGCTGTCCGGGCTGACCGGCACGGTGGCCGAACGCCAGGGCGCCTTTGCCAAGCGCCTGCCGGCGCCGCTGGGGGCGTATTGGGCGCTGACGCCGATCACTTTGTGGAGCGATGCGATCCTGCTGGACCCCTGGCTGCGCTATGCGTCGGCACCCGAGCCGGATGTGCTGCGCTATTACGCAGAATTGGCGGCGCAGAACGGGGCGACGCCGCCGGAGCCGCCGGCCGGCCTGGAGTTGTTCCTGGGTGTCGGTCGCGCCACACGCTGCGCGGCCTGGCACACCGGCAGCCCGGCGGCCGATGGTGGGACCATGCAAAGCCGCGGCGGCCAGCCGCGCACGCAAGACCTGGGCATCGCGGCCGGCTCGACTTTCGTGCTGGCAGCGCCGCCCGATCAGGCCGCGGCGCTGCTGGCGTTCACGGCCTGGTTGGAAGAATACGGCCTGGGGGAGCGCCGAGAGGAGGGCTACGGCCGCCTCTTGGTTGCCCACTCGTTCCATGGGGAGGTCGAAGCACAATGAACGAGACTTCCACCGTTCAGCCCACCCAGCGGGCCCGGGCGCTGTTGGCCCGTGCCGGCCTGACCTTGAACCATGAGGCCACGCAGGCAGCGCAGGCATTGGTGGCCGCGGGTGTGGGGGTCAATCCCAGCCAACTGCGCGGCCTGGTCAACGCCCTGGGCGCAGGGCCAGCCCGGCGGCAACCAGCGGAGCGCCACCGCGAGTTGGCGCGCTACGTGGCCTGGCGCGCGACGCGCGCCAAACCGCACACCGGCTGGGACCGGCTGGCCGAGCCGATCAAGGAACAGATCCTGGCGCTGGAAGGCCGCTGCCAGGAGATGACCGCTGAAGTACGCACTGCCGATGCCGGTTACTGGGCAACCTATCCAATGGCGCTGCAAGAAGAGCAAGTACAGTTGGAGCTTCGGGTGCTGGAAACCTTCGTGCATGCGTTGGCACGCGAGGCCGCTGACAAGAGTCCACGGGAGGCATGACGATGAATGAGCAAGACCTGCGGGCGCGTGAACGTGCGCGCTATGTTCTGACCGGACACATCATCACGGAGACCGGGCTGCACGTGGGCAGCGGCTACGGCAGCGCACGCACGGACGCCACCGTGGTGCGCGACTTCTGGGAGCGGCCCTACATCCCCGGTTCTTCCTTGAAGGGATCGCTGCGCAGCGCCGTGGAGCGGATGATCGGCGGCCTGCCCGACAGCCGCGTCACGTCGTGCCAGTTGCAGGACGATAACGAAGCCTGCCTCACCTCCAGCCGCACGCGGCGCACCGCCTTCGAGGCGTTGGGCGATCGGCCGGATGAAGCCGCGATCCAGACTTTTCTGCAAGGCCCACAGGGGCTGTGCGACACTTGCTGGCTCTTCGGCTCGCCCTACAGCCAGTCGCGGCTACTGGTCACAGATCTGCCGCTGGTCGGCGATCAAGTCGCGGCCAGCGAAATCCGGCACGGGGTCGGCATTGACCGCGACACGCTGACGGCGCGCGACAAGATCAAGTACGACTTCGAGGCGCTGCCCTCGCAGCTCAAGTTCGGCCTGGAGCTAGTGGTAGAACGGCCTTCGGCGCTGGACCTGGCGCTGCTGGCGCTGGGCTTGCAGGAGCTGCAGTTGGGCTTCGTGCCGCTGGGCGGCATCCGCACGCGCGGATTGGGCCGTTGCCAGCTCGATCTGGCCGATGTGCAGCGCGTTGACCTGGCGGATAAGGCCGCGGTGCTGGCTTACTTGACCCAGGCCCGTCCGGCGACGACGACCGCGCCGCGCCAACTGGCCGGCCAGGCGATTCCGGCCGCCGACTTCATCCAGCAGCACCTGGCGGCTTTGACCGCGGCGGTCTGAGAAGGAGGGGGCATGTTCCACCAACGCTTGAACGAGTTGCGGCTGGCGCTGCGGCTGACACCCCGCAGCCCGCTGCTGGTGAAAGCCGGCGAAGACCCGGCTGCGCTGCTGCCCCCGGAAGCGGGCGGCCTTCCGGCTGCGGGAGATGATTTTGCCAGCCTGTATGCGACGGCCGGGCAGGAGATCAAGCACCGGGCAAAGCAGATCGAGAAAGATCGCGAGCGGCGCAAGCAGGCGCGCATACCCCAAGGCGCAAACGAACGCACTCAGAGCCAGATGCTGCGCGAGAAACTCGACCTGGATATGCGTTTTGTGGTGACGCGGCGCAACGGCGCGGACGAGCCGTATCTGCCGGGGAGCGGGCTGAAGGGCGTGCTGCGGTCGCGGGCCGAGCAGTGGGCGCGCACCTTCCTGCCCACGGCGGAGCGGGTGTGCGATATCTTCGATGAGGACGAGGGCGCGGGCGTCCTGCGCTCATGCACCAAGACCGTCGAAGGGCTGCCGGCCAGCGCACGCTACGCGCGGGCCTGCCGCATCTGCCAGATCTTCGGCTGCGGCGGGCTGGCGGGTCGGCTGAGCGTGAGCGATGCTTATCTGTGTGCGCCGGCCACGTATGGCGTGCGCAGTGGCGTGGGGATTGATCGCTGGCGCGGGGCGGCGCACGAGGGGGCGCTCTTCTTCTACCAGGTGCTCGACGGCGGCGCGTTCGATGTGACCCTGACGCTGGAAAACTTCGAGCTGTGGCAGGCCGGGCTGCTGGCCCACATGCTGCACTGCCTGCTGGCCGGTGAGCTGCCGGTAGGCTTCGGCACACGGCGCGGGCTGGGGCGGCTGCGGGGGCAGGTGCAAACGGCGACGCTGACCTATTTCGGTTTACAAACCCACGCCGCTGCAGCCGGTTGCGAGCTGCGGGGGCTGGGAGCGCTGGCCCGGCCAGAGCTGGCGGCTGCCTATGCTTTGCAGAGGGAGCCTGAGCCGGTCGTCGTGCTGCCCGACGCGACCATGACCGCCCGTGGCCTGCGCCAGGAGTGGCTGCTCCCGGCGCCTGACCTGGATCGGCTGTGGGCCGGATCGGCGCAGGCCTGGGCGCAGCTGTGCGCCCCCCAGCAGGAGGCATCCCAATGATCGCCGCACGCATCCTATGCGAGAATCACACCGCACTGTGGGGGCTGGCCGCCCATTGCCAGCCGTTCCTGGGGCCGGCCGGCGGGTTGACGATCCTGGCCGAAGACGCCGTGACCAGCATGTTGGCGCCCTGGACGCCCGGTGTGACCGGCGCGTGGACGCTGGGCCGGATCTTCGGCGCGCGGGGCGAGCTACACTGGCGGGCCTACGGCGCATGCGTGCGCGCCTTGCTGATCACCGACGGGTTGCCGCCAGCCGCGGGCGCGCCAACGCCTGAAGCCGCAGCGGCGCGCTTGCAGACGCTCGGTTTCGCCGAAGTGAGCGAACCGGCGCTGACGGCCAGCCCGCCGCAAAGCGTGCCGCTGTGGCGTAACGACGCCTATCGTGAAGTCCAGGTGCAGCGTTACGTGGACAACGCCGGGGTCGAGCAGTTCGTGCGCTACGTGAGCGTGACGCCAAAATGATGAGGGGGCAAGCTATGGCACGGGCGATCATTGTCACGGTAGGCGTCTCGCTGATCAAGGACTATGTCACGGAGCGGGAAGGACAGGGAGTTGGGTTCGACAAGTTGCCGTCACCGGTGCTGAACTTGGGCGGGCTGGACCGGGAGCTGGGCAAGGCGGATAGCCGCCACGCCAGCGGAGCGGAGGGCGCCGCCTTCAACCCTGCCGAGGGCCTGTGGGGGCGCACGCGCGACCAAATGGTCACCGCGCTGGATCGCATCGCCATCGATTACACGCTGAAGCGGAACCCCACTCCGTTGCAGCGGCAGCAGTACCTGGGTGCGGAGTTGGCCAGCCTGAAACGCCTGGGTGGCGACGAGGGGGCGGTAACGCCGGATGGCGAGCGGTTTATCAAGCGGCCGTGGGAACGGCCCCTGGCGACAGATGACGAGATTATCTTGCTGGCGACGGACACGGCGCCGGGCATCTTCTGCGCCGGGGTGATCCAGCAGGTGCTGCGCGAGGGCCGCGCCGGTTTCCCGCCGGTCGTTGAGGCCCGCATCGTAATCGCTCATGGGTTGCGGCCGGAGAGCCGCGAGCTATTCCTGGCGGCCGGCTTGCCGGGGGCTGCGCAAATCTTGTTTGAGACCTGCCGCGCGCATTCTGAGACGCTGCTGGTGGGGAGCGGCGGCTATAAGGGGCTGCTGCCCTACCTTGCGCCGGTGGCGATGCATCTGGGGGTGCCGCTCGTGTACTTGTACGAGGAGTCTTCGAAGCTGTTGACGA
>CAZYHE010000225.1:0-7393 GCA_964647225.1 uncultured Anaerolineales bacterium | reverse complement strand
GCGAGCCGGGCGCGCTCTTCCTGGACGCGGCGAATCGCAGCAACCCGGTGCCGCACTTGTATAAGTTGGAAGCAACGAACCCTTGTTTTGTTGGCAGCACCCGCGTGGCGACTGATCAGGGCTTTCTCACCCTGGCTGAGTTGGATGCACTCGGCAAGCCCACCATAGTGGCGACCGATCAACGGGCTGCGCCAGAGTGGGTGCGCGAAACCGCGCATACGGCAAGCCCAGTCAGACTCACCCGGCGGGGTACTCCGGTGATGACTTTGCGGACACAGCATGGCTACACAGTCACAGCCACGCCAGATCATCGGTTTCTGACCCCCCATCGCGGTTATGTGCCGCTCAGCGAGTTGAAGCCTGGCGATCCCCTGTTGATCCAGTCCGATGAAGGACCATGGTCGCAAAAAATCGAACTGCCGAACCTCAGCCATGTCGGAGAAAAAATGGCCGTCTTGGCGCGCGGTGGCGATCATGCCAGTGGTCGAACGACGACTCGTCGCGATTTCAGCGAACTCTATGCGGCCGTCCCCACTTTGTGGAGCCACGACCTGGGGGTAGCCTTGGGCTGGCTGGTGGGCGATGGGTGGTTGAGCCCCACAAGCAACTCGCCGGTAGGCTTTACATTTGGCATAGAAGATGGGAATTACTGCGGCGCGGACACCTTGCGACCGATCCTGGCGCAGTGGTTCGGGTCCGGCCATCTACACGAACGCGGAAGCGTCCGGCAACTCACATATGGACGATTACCGTATGAATTCTTTGCCTCGCTCGGGGTATCGGTTGTCCACGCAACCGAAAAACGTGTGCCGACCAGCATCTGGCACGCCACACGCCCGGCGGTTCTCGGCTTCCTTGCCGGCCTATTCAGCGCTGATGGTTCAGTGCAGGTCAACGAAGCGAAAAAAGATTGCACGGTGCGACTGGCCAGTTCTTCCAGCGCTCTCCTACAGGACGTGCAGCTCCTACTGGTTAATTTCGGCATCATTTCCCGCATCTATCAGCGCAGAAGCCGCATGATTCGTCCCATGCCTGATGGAAAGGGCGGACGCAAGGACTATGAGAGCGCGCCGCAGTATGAGCTTGTCATCGGCAAGGCCAACCGGGTCAAATTCGCGGAGATGGTCGGCTTTGCCCACCCGTTGAAACAAGCTCGATTGCTGCAACATGTTGCTGGTTCGGTCCGGGGCGCCTACCGCGAACGCTACGAGGATTGCGTTCTGAGCATCGAGAATGCAGGCACGGCAGATGTCTTTGATCTCAGCGAACCAGCCACCAGCAGTTTTGTTGCCAACGGGTTTGTGGTTCACAACTGCGGTGAACAATGGCTCGGCCCATATGAGAATTGCTGCCTCGGCTCCATCAACCTGGCCGAGCACGTGACGGACGACGACCGGGTGGACTGGGAGAAGCTACGCGAGAGCACCGTGGTCTCGACCCGCTTCTTGGACAACGTGGTGGATGCGAACAAATACGTGCCGGCTGTACCGCAACTGCGCACCGCGGCCCTGCAAGCGCGGCGCATCGGCCTGGGCATCATGGGGCTGGGCGACATGATGTATCGCCTGGGGGTCCGCTACGGCTCGGCCGAGGGGCAGGAATTCGCGGCGCAAGTCATGGAGTTCGTGCGCTACCACTGCATGGCGGCCAGCGTCGCCCTGGCCGAAGAACGCGGCCCGTTCGGCGCAATCAAAGGCAGCATCTACGATCCCGCAGATCTGCGCTGGCAGCCGCCCGCGCCGTTGGCGGCCTACACGCACGATTGGGGCCGCCCCGCCCTCGCCTGGGATGAGATCGTCGCGGGGATCAAGCGCCATGGCATTCGCAACGCGGCCCAGACCACGGTAGCGCCCACCGGCACCATCGGGACGGTCGCGGGCTGCGAAGGGTACGGCTGCGAACCGGTCTTCGCCCTGGCCTACACCCGCACGGTCAAAGACGGCGACCGTGACCTGAAGTTGACTTACACCAGCCCGCTGTTCGAGCGCGCTCTGGCGCAGGCCGGCCTGGACAAAGTCGCGCGCGACCGCATCAGTGAGAAGGTCAGCCTGACGGGAAGCTGCCAGGAAATGCCGGAGGCGCCGGCCGCGATCCGCCGCACCTTCGTCGTATCTCAGGACATCACCGCGGAAGAACATGTGCGGATGCAGGCGGCGATCCAGGCGTTCGTGGATAACTCGATCTCCAAGACGATCAACTTCCCATCCACCGCCACGGTGGATGATGTCAAGCAAGCCTATCTGCTCGCCTGGAAGCTCGGCTGCAAGGGCCTGACCGTGTACGTCACCGGCAGCCGGCAGGAGGTGGTGCTGGAGACGAAGGCGACGACCGGGCAAAAAGCGAAGGATGCGGGGGAAACGGAGAGCGAACCGGCGTCGGCGGCATCCAAACCGCTGGCCGTCAGCGCCGCAGAGCCGGCCTTCCACGCCCAACGCCGCCCGCGACCGAGCGCGCTGCCGGGCACCACCTATCGCAAGGAAACCCCGCTGGGCACGGCCTACATCACGGTCAACGTCAACGGCCACGCGCAGCCGTTCGAGGTCTTCCTGAATGTCGGCAAGGCCGGCTCGGATGTGGCGGCTGTATCCGAAGCGCTGGGACGGCTCATCTCGCTGGGACTCCGGCTGCCATCGCCCCTCGATCCCGTCGAGCGGATGAAGCTGGTCGTGGATCAATTGGCCGGCATCGGCGGCGGACGCTCGATGGGCTTTGGCGCCAACCGGGTGCGTTCCCTGCCCGATGCCATCGCCCAGGTGCTGCGCGAGCACCTGAACGGCCACTTCGATGGCGAGGATGATGAAGGCGGCGACACTGAGCCTTATGTCGAGCAGCTCCCCCTCCCCATCGCCGACCGCCCCATCGGCGACCTCTGCCCGGATTGCGGCCAGGCCGCGTTCATCCCGACGGAAGGGTGCCGGAAGTGTTATGCGTGTGGGTATAGTGAGTGTTGAGGCGCGGGGAGACGAGGAAACAAGTAGACAAGGAAACAAGTAGACGAGTAGATTGGTAAATTGGTAAATTGGGGTGGCCCGCGGCGCCGGGAGCTATTTCAGTGAAAGGATCCGATCATCAAGATGAGTTCTGATAGCACAACAACAAGCAATTACCCGCCGCCGATCTCCCAACTCCTGACCTACGGCGACCCGCGCAACCTGCCGGCCTGGCCCAAAGATCTCGACTACCTCCCGCTCGGCTTCGGGCCGGAACATATCCCCGACCTGATCCGCATGGCGACGGACGAGGGGTTGCGCTGGGCGGACTCGGAGAGTCTGGAGGTTTGGGCGCCGATCCACGCCTGGCGCGCGCTGGGTCAGTTGCGCGCCGAATCGGCGGTCGAGCCGCTGATTGGCGTTCTTGCGCAAACCGATGAGTACGATGACGACTGGACGATGGAAGAGTTGCCGGACGTCTTCGGGCTGATCGGCCTGGCCGCGCTCTCGCCGTTGGCGGCGTATCTTGCGGACGCCGACCACGGCCTGTGGGCGCGCATCACGGCGGCCGCCAGCCTGGCAAAAATCGGCATACAGCACCCACAAACGCGCGATGCGTGCGTCGCCGCGCTCGTGCAGACGTTGGAGCGTTTTGCTGAGAACGACGAAGGGCTGAACGCCGACATGATCTATAACTTGACCGAACTTCACGCGGTCGAGGCGGTTGATCTGATCCAGCGCGCGTTCGACGCCGGTCAGGTGGATGAAATGGTCATGGGCGGCTGGCCGGAAGTGCAAGTCGAGTTGGGGCTGATCCCGGCGCCACCCGCGTCTGCTTTCCCCTGGCGTCTCACGCCGCCGGAAACGCCGGTTGGGTCACAACTCAGCGATAGCGTGCTGCGCCCGCCGCCCGATGGCACGCGCGCTTTGACCCGTCAATTGCGCAAACCAGAAAGCGAGATCAAGGCGAAGGCAAAGTCCAAACGCAAGCAAGCGGCAAAGACGCGCAAGCGCAACCGAAAGAAGTGAACGCCATGCCGACCGCAGCCGCCCAACAAGTTCCCCAGAAGATACGGCCGATCTACGATGAGCTCGTCAAGCTGACCGACGCGTTTTGCGCGGCGCACCTGAATGACGAATACGCCCAGGTGTGCCGCGCGCTGACGGCTAAGTTGGCCCGCAAACGGCCTTCGCCGCTGGAAAGCGGCCGCGCCAACACCTGGGCGGCCGCGATCACCCATGCCGTCGGCCGCGTCAACTTTCTGTTCGACAAGAGCCAGACCCCGCACATGCGCGCCGACGACCTGGCCAAGCAGTTCGGCCTGAGCCAGAGCACCGTGGGCAACAAGTCCAAGCAGATCATGGATCTCCTGAACATCGGCCTGATGGACCCGGAATGGACCCTGCCCAGCCGGATGGATCGCAACCCGATGGCTTGGATGATCTCGGTCAATGGCCTGATCATGGATGTCCGGTCGGCGCCGCGCGAAGTGCAGGAAATCGCGTTTCGCAAGGGGCTGATCCCGTATCTGCCAGGCGCGCCGGGCGAGACTGAGTAGGCTGGATTCTGAACGGCGATCACAACCGGTCTTCTTGCGTGAGCGCCGTTCACCGAATTCGGTTTGACCATTCGGTAACGGACTGCTATACTCCGCCCAAGGAGTTGCTACATATGCTTGAGACGATTCGTATCGCCGATTTGCCGACCCGCTGGGCCGAAATTTCGACCGCGCTGCGCTCAGGGGAGCACGAGTTTGCTGTCACCGAAGGCCGACAAGTCTGCGCGATCATCATGGACCTGGCCCGGTATCGTCGCTTGGCGGCCCTGGCTGAGCGCGAGGAACGCCGGCGGCGCGCGCTGGCGTTGCCGACAGCCGCGACCTCGCCGGCCGACGGGGATGCCGGCTTTGCGGCCCTGGAACGTATCAGCGAGAAGTTTGCCGGCGCGTCAGATGACGACCTGGACACACTGTTCGGTGAAGTGTTGGCCGAAGTGCGCGCACCGGGCGCCATCCCCGCATGATCGAGCCGGCCGGCATACTGATCGTTGTTTTCGACACCAACGCCCTGCTGCCTTTGTCGGTCGGTGCGACCCGCCGCGCAAAAGCGTTGCGCCTGCTCTGGCATGAACCTCGCTTTGCGCTATGCATCACGCCGCAGAATCTGGCCGAGGTGGAGCGCGTCTTGACCTACCCTCGGGTGCAGCGCAACTTCGATCTGGACGATGCCGACGCCGCTGAGGTTGTGGCGATGCTCAGAAACCATGCATACCTGCTGCCCGGCCTTTACGAAGGTGTGACTGCTATTCCCGCTCCGCCCAATTCAGGATGACCTTACCGGAATTCCCCGACGCCATCACCGCGAACGCCTGCTCGAATTCGGTATAGTCGAAGCGATGCGTGATCACCGGGCTGATATCCAGCCCGGTGCGGATCATGGATTGCATCAGATACCACGTCTCGTACATCTCGCGGCCGTAGATCCCCTTGATCGTCAGCATGTTGAAGATGACCGTGTTCCAATCTATCGCCAGGTCGGCCGAGGGGATGCCCAGGAGCGCAATCTTGGCGCCGTGGCACATGTTGGCGAGCAGCTCCTTGAACGCCTGGCCGTTGCCCGACATTTCCAGCCCCACGTCGAAGCCCTCGGTCATGCCCAATTCCTTCTGGACGTCGGCGATGCGGCCCGTGCGCACGTCGAGCGCCACGGTCGCGCCCATCTGCTTCGCCAGCGCCAGGCGGTAGGGGTTGATGTCGGTCGTGACGACGTAGCGCGCGCCCGCGTGCCGGGCGATGGCCGTCGCCATGATCCCGATCGGCCCGGCGCCGGTGATCAGCACATCCTCGCCCAGGACGTTGAACGAGAGCGCGGTGTGGGTCGCGTTGCCGAACGGGTCGAAGATGCTGAGGATCTCCAGCGGGATGCGCGGATCGGCGTGCCAGACGTTGGTCACGGGGATAGCAAGGTACTCCGCGAACGCGCCGGCCCGGTTCACCCCGACCCCCTTGGTATCCTTGCACAGATGCCGCCGGCCGGCCAGGCAGTTCCGGCAGCGGCCGCACACCAGATGCCCCTCGCCCGACACCACGTCGCCAACTTGCAGGTCATGCACGTTGCTGCCGATCGCGGCCACCTGGCCGACGAACTCGTGACCGATCACCATCGGCACAGGGATCGTCTTTTGCGACCAGGCATCCCAATTCCAGATGTGGATATCGGTGCCGCAGATAGCCGTCTTGAGGATGCGGATCAGCACATCGTTGATGCCGATCTCGGGCACCGGGACTTCTTCCAGCCACAAGCCGGGCTGAGCGTACTTCTTGACGAGCGCCTTCATGGTTTTTTGCATCGTGTCCTCCTTAATCACATCCACGTGCCAGGCACTTACGGAGTGCCTGGCACGTTCAATCACCGGATGGTCAACCGTTTGACCACCCAATAGCTGCTTTCTCCGAACAGGCCCGATTGCGTCTTCAGCCGCACCAGATCGGCCGCGCGATACACCCCGACGATCAGCCGATAGTCGCCGGGCGGGATCCCTTCGGGAATCTGGAGGGTGTGCCGGTCGCGCACCAGTTCGTTCGTCGTCCAGGCCGTGGTGGGATGGCGCCCCTGCACCGGCTGTTCCTCCAAGTTGGCGATGAGGAGATCGCCCGCGCCGAGCAGTTGCACGACCACCACCAGCGTCTCGCTCGGCGGCCGGAGCGCCTGCCACAGCAGTTCGACCGGCGCCTGTCCGCCGGGGGAAAGGACGGTTGCGGGCGAGGTCGCTTCCACCAGGGCCAACGGCCCGAAGCGGGCGCGGGCCGGGCGCAGCGGCGTTTCTCCGCGCGTCACAGTTACCTCCATCAGATCCAGCCCGCCCGGCGCGGCAGATGGCCGGGCCAGCGCGTCCTGGGGCGGCCAGGGTGTCCCGCTGACCGAATCATAGACGAGCAGGACGAGGGTGTAAACGCCAGGCGGCGTCCCCCGCGGGATCGGCACCCGGAACGGCTGGCGCTGCGGCAAGCCGGCCAGCCACTGGGGCGGCCGGAGCAGCGGGCCGAGCGGCCGCTCGTCGGCCGGCTGCGCCCAGGTGGCGCCGGCCGCATCCACCAGGCGCAACGATGTGCCGAACGCGGCCGAAGGCGGCGCGTCAGCCCGCCAGGTCAGGCCGCCGAAGATGGCTTGCCCGGCCTGCACCGTGACCGGCGCAGGGTCGAACTGGACGCGCACCCCATTGGGATAGCGCGCGGCGGGCAACTCCGGCGACCACGCGACGCCCGCCCGCGGCATGAACCCCTGGACGCGCATGTTGGCCTCGCCGGGGAAGGGCAGTTCCTCGAACAAAGCGCCACGCTCAGCCAGCCGCTCGCGCAGCGTCCCGGCCGGGTCGTTCACCGTGTCGTAGATCCGATAGTGCCAGACGCGGCCAAAGGTCTGGAACAGGGCGTCTATCTGGTGGGTTGCATCCTCAGTGGACA
>CAZYHE010000224.1:0-7400 GCA_964647225.1 uncultured Anaerolineales bacterium | reverse complement strand
CGAGAGCGACCAGATCACCCGCTATACCGCGCAGATCATCGCCGGGCAACTCTTCAGCGGGGAGACGCTGACGGCTTCCGGCCTGATGGGCGTGCAAGAGCGCAGCCGGGGCGAAGAGCTGGCCGCAGTCTGGCTGCGCCGCCACGCCCAGACCGGATTCGCGCTCTGGAATTCGCACACCGAACGCACGATCAGCGCGCTGGCGCTCCTGGCCGACGCCGCCGAGGACGAGGGCCTCCGTGACCTTGCGGCGGTCCTGCTGGACAAGCTGCTCTTCGGTCTGGCCGTCAATTCGTTCCGCGGCGCGTACGCGGCCCCGCGGGCTGAGGCGCGTGCGTCGTGGCTGCGCAGCGCCAGCCTCGCGCCGGAGGCGCCGCTCAACTATCTGCTGTGGGGCGTCGGCGGCCTCAATGCGCACGTCCGCGGCGCCGTGAGCCTGGGGCTGGCCGGCCGGAACTATCAGATACCGGAGCTACTCCGCGCCATCGCCCGCGATCGCTGGCCCGACATGCTCTCGCGGGAGCGCCAGCAGATCGCGGAGGGTGACTTCGTTGACACGGTGGCTTTCAAAACGCCCGACGCCATGCTCGCCTCGGCGCAGGATTACCGTGCCGGGCAGGCTGGCCGCCGCGAACACATCTGGCAGGCAACGCTGGGCTGCGACGCGCTCGTCTTCACCAACCACCCGACGAGCTTCAGCGACGCGGACGCGCGCCCGGCGGGCTGGTGGTGCGGCAACGGCCGCCTGCCGCGCATCGCCCAGCATCGCGATGCCCTGATCGCCCTCTATAACCTGCCCGATGACGATGTCCTGGGGTTCACCCACGCCTTCTTCCCCGCCTACGCCTTCGATGAGCATATGATCGAGGGGGGCTGGGCCTTTGGCCGCGTGGGCGAGGGCTACCTGGCGCTGCACGCGACGCGGGGAATGACCCTGGCCGCGACCGGGGACGATGCGGGTCGCGAGCTGCGCTCGGCCGGGCTACGCAACGCCTGGCTGTGCCAGATCGGCCGCGCCGCGGTGGATGGCAGCTTCGCAGACTTCCGCCGGGCGGTCCTGGCCGGAAGCGTGACCATCAACGACTTGGCGGTCGAGTGGCGCACGATCCGCGGCGAGCGGCTGGCGTTCGGCTGGACCGGGCCGCTGCTTGTGGACGACCAAACAGAGCCGATCACCGGGTTCAAACACGTCGAAAACCCCTACGCCGTGGCCGAGTTCCCCGCCGGGAGCATGGATATCGGGTACGGGGAAGATGTGATGCGGCTGCACTTTGCGTAACGTGAACGGGCTTCCGTTTAGCCGTTTACACCCGTTGCCGCCTTCCCCACCCGCACCGCGCACACCTTATAATCCGGGATCTTGGCGCGCGGGTCGAGCCGGTTATCGGTGAGGAGGTTGGCCGCGGCCTCGGCGAAGTGGAAGGGGATGAAGATGACGCCCGCGGGCGAGCGGCCAGTGACGAGCAGCCGGGCGGTGAGCGCGCCGCGACGGCTGGACACCGTTACCCAGTCGCCGGTCGCCAGGCCCAGCCGGTCGGCGTCGGCCCCATGCATCTCGACGGTGCAGGCGGGCCAGGCCGCGTCGAGGCTGGAGATGCGCGTCATTGTGCCGCCGTGCCACTGGTAGAGCACCCGCCCCGTCGAGAGCACAAAGGGATAGTCGGCGTCCGTCAGCTCGCTGGCCGTGGCGAACGCCACCGGCCAGAACTTGCCCCGGCCGCGCGGGAAGTCATCGGCGAAGAGATACGGCGTGCCGGGATGCTCGGCCGACGGGCAGGGCCAATGGACGCCGCCCTCGCGTTCCAGCCGGTCGTAGGTGATGCCGTCGAGATCAGGGCTGACCGAGCGCATTTCGTCCCAGATGGCGTTGGCGGTGGGATAGGCGTATTGCGTATTGCGTATTGCGTCGGTTTGCGCCATCACCCGGTTTGCCAGATCGGCGACGATGGCCCAATCGGGCCGCGCTTGGCCGGGCGGGGGGACGGCGGCGCGGATGCGCTGGACGCGGCGGTCGGAGTTGGTGAAGGTGCCGTCCTTCTCGGCGAAGCTGGTCGCGGGCAGGATCACGTCGGCGTAGACGCCGGTCTCGTTGAGAAAGATATCCTGAGCCACCAGGAATTCCAGGTTTTCGATGGCGCGGCGGGCGTGGTTCAGGTTCGGCTCGCTCATCAGCGGGTTCTCGCCCATCACATACCACGCCTTGACGCCGCCGGTCAGCGCGCCGTCCACCATCTCGGTCATCGTCAGGCCGGGCCGGCCGGGCAGGGGGACGCCCCAGGCCGCCGCGAACCGGCCGCGCACCGCCGCGTCCGTCACCGGCTGATAAACCGTGTAGACGTTGGGCAGCCCGCCCGAATCGGAACAGCCCTGGACGTTGTTCTGGCCCCGCAGCGGGTTCAGCCCCGTGCCCGGCCGGCCGACATGCCCGCACAGCAGCGCCAGGTTGATCAGCGTCAGGGCGTTGTCGGAGCCGTGCGTGCTCTGGCTGATGCCCATGCCCCAGTAGATGGCCGCGGCTTTCGCCCCGGCGTAGATGCGCGCCGCGGCGCGGATGTCGTCGGCCGGTACCCCGGTGATCGCCTCGGCCCACTCCGGCGTCTGATCGGCCAGGCTGGCCGCGTATTCGGCGAAGCCCTCGGTGCGGGCGGCGACAAAAGCCTCGCTGTAGAGCTTCTCCGCCACGATGACGTGTGCCATCGCCGCGAAGAGCGCCGTGTCGGTGCCGGGCCGCTGGCGCAGCCACAGCTCGGCGAAGCGCGTCATCTCGATCTGCCGCGGGTCGGCCACGATGAGCCGCGCGCCGTTGCGCTCGACGGCTTGCTTCAGGAAGGTGGCAATGACGGGGTGGGTCTCGGTGGTGTTGGAGCCGGTGACGATGAAGCACGCCAGGTCGGCCATTTCGGCGATGCTGTTGCTCATCGCGCTGGTGCCGAGCGCCAGTTGCAGGCCGGCCACGCTCCCCGCGTGGCACAGCCGCGAGCAGTGATCCACGTTGTTCGTGCCGATGACCGCGCGCATGAACTTCTGGAGCAGGTAGTTGTCCTCGTTGGTCGCCTTGGCGCAGGCCGCCGCGGCGATGCTGTCGGGGCCGTGCTGATCCCGGATTTCGCTCAAGCGGGCAGCGACCAGGCCGAGCGCCTCGTCCCAGCTCGCCTCCCGCCAATCGTCGGGGCCGGTCGCGGCGGTGCGGTGGCCGGGCCGCTGCGCCGTCCGGCGGATCAGCGGGACGGTCAGCCGGGAGGGATGCTGGACGAAGTCCAGCCCGAAGCGCCCCTTGACGCACAACCGCCCGAAGTTCGGCGCGGCGTCGAACGGCGCATCCACGCGCACGATGCGACCATCCTTGATGTTGAGATCCACCTGGCAGCCCACGCCGCAAAAAGGACACGTGGAACGGACGATCCGGTCTGCATTCATCAGCAATTCTCCGGCAGAGAGGGCGTATTGCGTGTTGCGTATTGCGTTCCGCTGATCATTCATCATTCGCCGATTCGCCCACTCCACCTTCCCCACCAGCGCACCGGACGGGCACACCCCCACGCAGTTGCCGCAGAAGACGCAGGTCGTGTCGGGCAGCGGCGCGGCGAAGGCGGTGGTCACATGGCTGTGGATGCCGCGGCCGCCCCAGGTGAGCGCGAAGGTGTTCTGCACGTCGCCCGCACAGACCTGGATGCAGCGCCAGCACATCACGCACTTGGCGTAGTCGCGGATGTAGAACGGATTGTCATCGTGCAGCGGCAGATCCCGGCGGACGCCGCCCGCGAAGCGCGCCGGCCGCGCGGCGTAGCGTTCGATGTAGGCCAGCACATCGGGTGCGCCGGTCACATCCACCGTGGAGGCCAGCAACTCCAGGATCACTCGGCGGGCCGTGTGGACCCGGTCGGTCTCGGTGTTGACCACCATGTCGGCGGCCACGGGCACGACGCACGCCGGCTGGAGGGTGCGCGCGCCCACCACCTCCACCACGCACAGCCGGCAGATGCCGTTGGCCGTCAGGTTGGGGTGATAGCACAGCGTCGGGATTTCGATCCCCGCGCCGCGCGCCGCCTGCAAAATCGTCGTCCCCGCCGCGGCGCGCACGGTGCGGCCGTTGATGGTCAGCGACACGAGGTCAGATCGTTGGTTCACGGTCGAATCCTTCCAGCAGCCGCAGCCGGGCGATGAGCACGGGCGGGATTTCGCTGAAGTTGGGGCCCCAACTGAGCGCATTCCGGACGGGCGGATGATCGGGCGGGAAGGCGCGCTCCTCCAGGGCGTCCACCACAAAACCCGCGGCGAAAGCAGCCCCGAAGACGGCTTGCACTGGCCGGTGGAAATAAACTTGCGGCTTCGGCTGCCCCCGGATCGCCGCGCCGCGACGGATGGAGGACGTCAGGTAGCCCGACACCTTCACGGAATAGGTGGTCACGATCGTCCCCGCCCGATCCTCTTGCTCCCCCATCAGGATCGTGTGCGGGTTGTTGAAGCACGGGTGCATCAGCGAGAAGATGAAGCGACCGCCGGGCCGCAGCAGCCGGCTGGCCGCGGCCATCAGCGGTTCGACCGCGGCCATGTCGAAAATCGCCATCATGCAGATCGCCGCGTCGAAGCTGCGCTCACCCAAGGCAATGAGCGCGGCTTCATCGGTCGCGTCCACCACCCCATAGGTGATCCGCCCCGCGGCGGGCACCGGCCGGGCCTGGGCGCGGGCGATCATCTCCGCGGCGAAGTCGGTGGCGACCACCTCCGCGCCCAACGCGGCCAGCCGGCGGGCATACAGACCATTGCCGCACCCCACGTCCAGCACCCGCTCCCCCGGCCGCAGCGCCAGCATCCGCGCCAGCGCGGGCCAGATCAGCACATTGACGAAGTCATTCCCCTCGCCCATCCGGTCGTCCCAGTACCCCGCGTTGGCGTTCCACGCGGCCTGGGTTTCCGCATGCGCATCGGTTATGTTGAGTTCAGGCATGTTTGATTCCTGCGAATGAGCAAATCGGCAAATAGCAAATCGGCAAGTGGGCAAGTGCACGAACCTGGGCCTCACGCCCACGCAATACGCACCACGCAATACGCATCACCCCAACATCCCCGGCCAGCGCCCGTGTGCGCTCACGATCGCCAGCGCGGCCGCCTGACCCAGGCCGCAGATGCTGGCGTCGGTCATCACCGCGGCCAGTTCCAGCAGGGTGGCGGCATCATCGGGCCGGGCGTGGCCATCGGCGATGCGGCGCAGGATCTCAGCCTGGCGTTGCGTGCCCATCTGGCAGGGATAGCACTTGCCGCAGCTTTCGTGGGCGAAGAACGCGCCGATGCGCGCCAGCACGTCGCGCAGATCCACCGTGTCGTCGAAGACCATCAGCGTGCCCGCGCCGATGGTGCCGCCGACCTTCTTGAAATCCTCGAAGGTGAGAGGCGTGTCCAGGTGTTCAGCGGTGAGGAACGTCCCGGCCGCGCCGCCGGTGAGGATGGCCTGCACCGCGCGGCCATCGCGCACCCCGCCGGCCAGATCGAAGATGAGGTGGCGCAGCGGCACGCCAAACGGCACCTCGTAAACGCCGGGGCGGACCACCGAGCCGCTGACCGCGAAGAGCTTGGTTCCGGCGGACTCAGGCGTGCCCAGGGCGTTGTACCAGCGCGCGCCGTGCATGACGATGGCTGGGACTTTGGCGAGGGTCTCCACGTTGTTGATGACCGTGGGCCGGCCCCACAGCCCGGCTTGCGCGGGATAGGGCGGCCGCAGCCGCGGGAAACCGCGCTTCCCCTCGATGCTCTCGATCAGCGCAGTCTCCTCGCCGCAGACATACGCGCCCGCGCCCCGGCGCACTTCGATCCGGCAGGCGAAGGGGCCGGTCGCCGCGTCGCCGCACAAATAGCCCGCCTCGGTGATCTGCCGCACGGCCTCGGTGAAGCGCTCGTAGCCCAGCCGGTGCTCGCCGCGCACGTAGATGAAGCCCGCCTCTGCGCCGGTCGCGTAGCACGCGATCAGCAGCCCCTCGATCACCCGGAACGGGTCGCCGTCCATCAACACGCGATCCTTGAACGCGCCCGGCTCGCTCTCGTCGGCGTTGCAGATGACGTAGCGGGGGGCCGGGTTGGCCACAGCGTGCTGCCACTTCAGCCCGGTCGGATAGGCCGCGCCCCCGCGGCCCACCAGCTTGCTGGCCTTCACTTCGGCGATCACCTGCGCCGGGGTCAGCTCTCGCAGCGCCTTGCGCAGCGCGGCCATACCGCCTTGCGCCCGGTAGTCGTCGAGGCTGGCCGGATCCACGATGCCCACATCGGCCAGCGCCACCTTGACCAGCCCGCCGATGCGCAGTGTTTCGGGCCGCGGCGTGCCGTCCAGCAGCACGTCCGGCGTGGCGGGCGCATAGCGCGCCCGATCCACCAGCGCCGCGGGCGCGCGATCACACAACCCCAGGCAGCGCACCGGCTCGACGGTGTAGCGGCCGTCGGCGGTCGTCTCGCCGGGCCGCACGCCCAACCGCTCGCACAGGTCGCCCAGCAGCCGATCAGCGCCCGCCACCGCGCACGACGCATCCCCGCAGACGCGGATCGTCTGACGGCCGGCCGGTTCGGTGCGGAACATATCGTAGAACTCGATGACGCCATAGACGTCGGCCAACGGCACGCGCAGGTGCGCGGCGATCTGCGCGACCACGTCCTGGGGCAGCCAGCCGCCGCAAAGCGCCTGCGCATCGTGCAGCGCCTCCAGCAGGTAGGTGCGGGCAGGGGGATAGTGGGCGAGCCAGTCAGCGGACGTGTTGGATTGGGCAGCCGGGGACGCTTGCATCATTCCGCGCTCCTGGTTTCCACCTGCCACTGCGCGGCCCGTTCGCGCAGCCGCGCCACGTCAACAACCGGCGGCTGGCGGAAGCGCGGGAGCAGGAGAATGTGATAACCGGTCTCGATCAACCGATCAGCCTGGCTAGGCGACATCTCTTCGAGCATGTCCCATACACCTTCACCATCCCAAACACTGTTTTCGGGCGGGGTTACGTAGACGTAAGCCACCTTGCGCTGACGCGGATAGATCTCCAATTCGACGCCCGGATAGCGCGTTTGAAGCTCACGCGTAACCTCCTCTACCGCCGCCTGCAGCTTCTTATTCATAGCAGTTTCTCCTTGACGTCTGTGACAAACATCCTGGCCCTATCCAAACCACGCCCAGCTTCCTTTTTGCTGACGCTGCTGAGGCTGTAGTCGGCCGCCAACCGGGCTGCCTGAACTGGATCAAATGCGGCCACAAGCTCAGCGCGATAAAGCTTGCGCCGCTTGACCAACACGCCGGCAAATCTCGCTTGCACAAACTCATGTTCCCATTGCGCCCTGACGCCAGCCGGCCGAATACCCGCGGCGATCAGCGCGGCGTATCCTCTCAATAATTCGGGGTGAAAGTCTTGCCCCATACCACACCCTGTCAA
>CAZYHE010000223.1:0-7414 GCA_964647225.1 uncultured Anaerolineales bacterium | reverse complement strand
GAAGCGGTCGCCAACTGGAACGCGCCGCCCCTCGACGCGCGAGACAACTACTGGGGTCACTCGACCGGGCCATTCCACGCCACGCAGAACCCCGGCGGCCAGGGTGACAATGTGGGCGACAACATCCTGTTCTACCCGTGGCTGGCTGCGCCCGGCGGCGGGACTGCGCCCGGCGAGATGCTGATCAGCACCGGCGCGCCGAACCAGATCAGCCCCGGCGAGACGGTGGACTACGCGATCCAATACCTGAACGAAATGACCATCACGGTGCAGAGCAGCATCCTGATGCTGCAACTGCCCCAGGCCGCCTACTTCCTGGAAGGCACGGCCGGCGCGGTCTACTGGCCCGACCACCACCAGGTGATCTGGAAGCTGGGGAACCTGCCGCCGGGCGCCAACGGTTTCGTCTCAGCGCGGGTCAAGTTCCAGTGGGGCCTGGCGGCCGACTACAGCGACGGCTCCTACACCCAGTTCGCCGGCACGAACTACAACGCCGCCGCGCTAGACGTGGCCGAATACAATGCCTATCAAACCAGCGCCCCGCGCGTGACGCAGATCGTCGAACTGAGCGCCGCCGAGTTCGCCGCGGTCCGGGCGACCAGCACCGAGTTGGAGGATCTGTACAAGATGGCACTGGCCGAGGGCTTCCAATACCTGAGCGCGGCGCGCATCACCTACGCGGATGGCAAGGAAGCCGTGAACGCCGCCCAGCGCACGGCCGACCGGCAGTACGGCCGCATCCTCAGCCTGGGGGAGGGCCGGGCATTGGCATCCACCGTGGGCGGCGGCATGGCTGCGGTACGCGACATGACCGGCGGCATGACCGCCACGCTGCACACGCAGACCTACGAGTTCTGGGGCAGTTGGGGTCCCGGAGCCGAGGGCGACCGCGAGGGCGCGCCCCTACGCGCCGGCGCGGATTGCGGCGAGGCCCGCTGTTTTGCGAACTGTATGCTCAAGGCCAAGGCCTGGGGTAAAGTCGCCAGCAAGTTAGCGGCCGCCGTGAGTTGGGTCATTCCACCGCTCGGCGCCGCATGGACGACCTACGAAGTCTACGACGAGATCACGACCTATCTGGAGTGCAAAGACGACTGCCGCATGGCGGGAACCCGCTCCAACCACTGCTGCACAGCGGGGGATGTCCGCTGGTCGCCCACCGGCCTGAAGCAGCAATGCGCTCAGTACAGTTGCGACGCGGTGGGCACCTGGAAACAGACGCCCGACATCATCGAGAAATGCGAATTCGGCGAACGCTGCGTGGCCGGCGCGGGGACCGGGGGCGGCTGCAAGGCGTGCGAAGAAGGCTTAATCGCGGCGCGCTTTAGTCCCGTCGCCTTGCGGGCCGGTGCAGAAGTATGCGCGACGGGCGGCAACCTGCGGCCGTGCAGCGACCTGACCGTGCGCCGGGCCAAAGACCCCAACGCCATCACCGGCCCGGCGGGCGACCTGCTCCCCGGCCAGACCGTCACCTACACCATCACCTACGAGAACGAGGGCGCGGGCCGGGCGTATGGCGTCTATGTGGTCAACCGATTGCCCGCGGTGTTCAACGCCGGCACGCTGAACTTCGTTCACAATGCCGGCGTATACCTGCCCGAAAGCCGCGAGACCGTCTGGCTGGTGGGCGAGCTGGCGCCCAAAGGCCAGGCCGGTTCGACCGGGGTCATCACCTACACGGTGGCGCTGACCGGCGGGCTGGCCTCCGGCACGGTGGTCGCCAATCAGGCCGTGGTTTTCTTCCCCAGCGTGCCCGAGGAGACGCCGACGAACACCTGGGTGAACCTGGTGACGCCGCTCGTCGCCACGCCGCAAACGTTGAGCACCGGTTACATGACCCCGCTGCCGATCCTCCTGACCGGTCGGGAGGTCAGCAGCCTGCCGTTGACCTTCGCGGTCGCCGAAGGGCCGCACGGCGGGACGCTGAGCGGCACGGCGCCGAACCTCACCTACACGCCGGGCGCGAACTTCACCGGCGACGACAGCTTCACCTTCCGCGCGAGCAACGGCGCATCCACCAGCCGGCCGGCGCAAGTGACCATCAACGTGACGCCGGCCGGGGACACGACGCCGCCTGCGGTGTTGTGGAGCAACCCGGCCGATGGCGCCACGGGCTTAGCGGCCTCGGCAACGCCCGTCTTAACCGACACGGTCGGCCCGGCCTATGCGCCGGTAATCCTGATCGGCGTCAGCGAGCCGCTCAGCGCGACGACCGTCAGCACCGCCACGGTGACGCTGGCGCGGGAGGGCGGCGCGGCTGTGACAGCCAGCGCGGCGTTCGATAGCGGCGCCAACCAGGTCATCCTCACCCCGCGCGCCGCGCTCGGCGATGGCGAATACCGGGTGACGGTGACGACCAGCGTAAGGGATGCGGCCGGCAACGCGCTGGCCGCGGCGCACACCTGGCGCTTCACGGTCGGCGATCCCACGAAGCGCATCTACCTGCCGCTGGTGCTGCGCAACTGACAAGGGGGGACACATGCGCAAAATCGCAGTGCTTTTACTCGGCCTGGCGCTCTGCCTGGCCCCGGCTGCCGCGGCGCGCGCCCACGCCTTCCCGGCCGAACCGGCCGGTTGGGGCGCACCTGCGCCGGTCGGCGACCCGGCCTGGAGCTATCCCCGCTTTGTCAGCCTGAGCGATGACGCCACTCGGCTGGTGGCGCTTCTGCCCGACAGCGGCAGCGGCGATAGCAGCCGCCACGTGGTGTTGAGCGAGTTCATCGGCGGCGCGTGGCAGCCCTCGACGGTGATCGCCCAGAATGGCCATTACTCCCACGACTCCTTTCAGTCGCTGCCCCAATACACCCATCCTCTCATCAGCGGCGACGGTAATACCATCGTCTATGTCGGCTTCACCGGGACGACCTTCGCCGCGTATGTCGTTGACCGCCTGCCCGACGGCGGCTGGAGCCAACCAGCCCTCATCCCCACCGGACTGGCCAACGTCCACTACTGGATCAGCCTGAGTCAGAATGGCAAGACGCTGGCGCTCGCCAGCTACTCGTTCATGGGCGTTGACCACGTCTACGTCCTGAGGCGTAACGGCGGCGGCTGGTCGGCGCCGGTGCGCGTTTCCGCGGAAAGTGGCCCGTTGCAGGGTGGTAGCAGTCCGTCGCTGAGCGCCGATGGGATGAAGCTGGTCTACACCCAAAACGCTCGGGTGGTCTTCGTCGAGTGGGACGGTGGGCTGTGGAGCGCGCCGCGACAACTGACCAACAATGACTGGTGGGAATACACGGCGGAGTTCCCCCAAATCAGCGGCGACGGCCGCGCCATCCTGTACTGGCTGGTCCGCCTCGTGCCGAAGGATGGCGCATACGTCCGCACAGACCAGGACCTCTATCTGCTGCGCCGGGCCGGCAGCGGCTGGAGCGCGCCGCAAAAAGTTACAGCGACGCCGACCCTACCCATCCACCAGATCAGCAGTGAGCCGGCCGCCATGGACCGCCAGGCGACCCGGCTGCTCTACTCGCGCCCCATCACAGCTACCGATCCGGTTTTGGGGTCGTATGTCTACGCCAGCCATCTGGAGATCGCAGAATGGCAGGATGGGGCCTGGCACGCGGCGCAGTTGGTGGATGCGCAGAACGTTTATCAGCACTGGCCCCGCCTGACGCCGGACGGGCTAACCCTGGCCTTCGCCAGCGGCAGCCTGATCAAGCAGATGCAGACGGACACGCCGCCCGCGCCGCGGCCGCTGCCCACCAGCGTCAGCGCGCAGATCACACCGGCCGGCGGCAGCCTCTTCTCGGAGATTGACCAGACCGGCTATCTCTTTGCGCCGGGAACCTTCACCACAACCGTGAGCTTCACCCACACGGTCGGGTCGAACCTCCCGCCGCCGCCCGCCGGGCAGACCGGCATTCCGGGGATCGGCGGGCTGGGACGGGGCTTCGAAGCGACGTTGCTGGGGCCGGGCGGCCTGCCGATCCAGCCTACGGGGCCGGTGACCGTGACCATTGACTACAGCGCCACGGGCACGGGCGCGACCATCCCCGGCACGCTCTGCCTGTGGTGGATGGATGTCAACGGCTGGGTGCGTCTGCCGAGCGTGGATGACCCCATCCTGAAGAAACTGACGGCCACGGCCGACCACTTCTCACGCTTTGCCGTCTTCGGCGAGACGAATCGGATCTTCCTGCCGGTTCTGATGCGCCCTTGAACCGGCATTCTGCCTGGCCGTCAGCCGCCCAGGATCACCGGCTGTAGACCAATGGATTGAGGCGGCTGGCGGCCAGGTCGCCGGGTTTCATGCCGGGCAGCCATTGCGCCAGATCGCGCACGCGGTTGGGGTTGTCCGGCTCGGTCACACGCGCGCCGTCGGCGAAGTAGATGACCGTCATCACCTTGCGCATCGTGTCTGTGGCATTGCCGGGCGCCGAGTGCAGCACCCAGCCGCTGTGAAACGAGGCGTCCCCGGCGGTCATGTCGCCGTTCGTCGCCAGGGGAAACCGTTGCTCGTCCACATACTGCTGGAAAAAGCGTTCCGACTCATCCGAAATCGGGATTTTGCTCAGATAACCGTGCTCACCGGAGCGGGATGCGAAGGTCAGCGTCCCCATCTCGGCGACGATATCCACGAGCGGCATCCAGAGGGTCAGGGTGTGATCGGTATCGAGGGGCCAGTAATATTCGTCCTGGTGCCACGGGGTATGGCCGCCCCGCGGCTCCTTGTAGAGCGCCTGGTCATGATAGATGCGCACGCCGCGGACACCCATCAGATCGGCCGCGATCTTGGCGAAACGCCGTGCCATCACGTAGCGTCGCACGGCCTCATCGCGCACCCACAGGTTCATCACCTGCAGGAACGCCTTGCCATACGTGTCGCGCTCGGCCAACGGCCGCGACTCGGTCTGGAAGCGTTCGACGGCCGCGGTGATGGCCGGCTCGCAGGCCGCGGCTTCGGCCGGGGAAGCCACCCCGCGCAGCAGGATGTGGCCGTCGCGGCGGTAGGCCGCGATCTGGTCGGGGGCCAGGGGATAGTCGCTGGCGAGATCAGGCAGGGGATTAAAGTTCGACATAGGGTCTCCTCAGATTGGGAATGAGATACAACATCAGAACTATCATAGCACATTCTCGTGCGCCGCGCAACCGGAACAACTTTCTTCAGGAGTCCACCATGAGCGCCCAAGAGACGACCGCCCGCCGGCCCAACATCATCCTCATCCTGGCCGATGACATGGGCTTCTCCGACATCGGCTGTTTCGGCTCGGAGATCCGCACCCCCCACCTGGATGGCCTGGCCGCCGGTGGCACCCGCTTCACCCAGGCCTACAACTACGCCCGATGCTGCCCGTCGCGCGCCGTCCTGCTCACCGGCCTCTATCCCCATCAGGCCGGCGTGGGCCACATGGTGGAGGGCGGCCCCGGGCCGGCCTATCAGGGTTATCTCAACGACCGCTGCGTCACCCTGGCTGAGGCGCTGCACCCGGCCGGCTATCGCACCCTGCTGTCGGGCAAGTGGCACGTGGGCGGCATCTATCCCCGGAACGATCCGCGAGGCTGGGGGGTCGGCGATCCCAAACGCCCGCTGCCGCCCGACCGCGGCTTCGACGAGTGGTACGGCACGCCGGCCGGCGCGGGCAGCTACTTCAACCCCAAGCCCTTGTTCCGCAATCGCACCGTGCTAGAGCTGCAGGAGGAGCCGTACTACTACACCGACGCGGTCAGCGACGAGGCCATACGCATGATTGAGCGGACCGCTGAGACCGGCCAACCCTTCTTCCTGCATGTCTGCTACACCGCACCGCACTGGCCCCTGCATGCGCCCGAAGAAGAGATCGCCCAATATCAAGGCCGTTACCGGGGCGGTTGGGATGCGATCCGGTCGGCCCGCCATGAAACCTTGCAGGGATTGGGGATCATAGATCGCCGGTGGCCGATCTCGCCGCGAGACGCACAGGCCCCGGCGTGGGCCGATGTGCGGCTCAAGGACTGGGAAGACCGGCGCATGGCGGTCTATGCCGCTCAGGTGGCCCGTATGGATCACGGGATCGGCCGGATCATGGCGACCGTGCGCGAGCTGGGCCTCGAAGAGCACACCCTGGTCATCTTCGTGTCCGATAACGGCGGCTGCGCCGAACTGTTGCACGAAGACGGTCGGCAGCGCGAGCGCGAATGGCGGAACACGCGCGCGGGCCAGCCCATCACCTTCGGCAACATCCCAGGCCTGATGCCTGGCGGGCCAGACACTTACCAGAGCTATGACCTCCCCTGGGCTAACGCGTCGAACACGCCGTTCCGCCTCTACAAGCATTGGGTGCATGAAGGCGGCATCTCGACACCGATGATCGCCTATTGGCCGGGGAGGGTCACGGCCGGCCGCATCAACCATAGCAGCGTACACTTCGTGGACTTCATGGCGACCTTCCTCGATGCCGCTGGCGCGCGCTATCCCACCGAACGCGACGGGCAGACGATCCTGCCGCCGGAGGGTGAAAGCTTCCTGCCCGCGCTGGAGGGCCGCCCGTGGCGCCGGGAGCAACCGCTCTTCTGGGAGCACGAGGGCAACCGCGCCGTGCGTGATGGGCCGTGGAAGCTCGTCTGCCAACACCCTGGCGCGTGGGAGCTTTACAACATGGATGAAGATCGCACCGAGCTGAACGATCTCGCTGACAAAAATCGGGAACGGGTTCACCGCATGGCTGCGCTGTATGATGCGTGGGCCGGTCGCTGCGGCGTCTTGCCCTGGGAGCAGGTGCGGCGACGCGCTTGAAAGGACGAGAGGAGTCAACCCTATGCGTAAATTCAGTGCTCAGATGAATAACCAGCCGCCGGCCGTGCTGGCCTTGCAGGGGTGCTTGATCGTCTCCTGCCAGGCCACGGCCGGCGACCCCACCTACGGCCCGCACTTCATGGCCGCGTTTGCGCGGGCCGCGCAGATCGGCGGCGCGGCGGGCATCCGCGCCTCCGGGCCAGACGACATCCGCGCCATCAAGGCCGCGACGGGGCTGCCCGTGATCGGCATCCAGAAAGCGCCCGGCCCGGATGGCCGCACGCTCATCACGCCATCGCTGGAACTGGCGCGCCCCCTCGTGGCGGCCGGCGCCGACATCGTCGCGCTCGACGCCACCGACCGGCCCCGCCCCGGCGGCCTGACCGCGGCGCAACTGATCGCCCGGCTGCGCGCCGAGCTGCGCGTGCCGATCATGGCCGATGTCGAATGGCCGGCCGAGGCGCTCGCCGCGGTGGACGCCGGCGCCGACCTGGTCGGGCCGACCCTGGCGGTCCATCATCTGCCCGACTACACGCCCGACATCGAGCTGGTGCGGACGCTGGCGCGCCTGCCCGTGCCGGTGATCGCCGAGGGCAACTTCTGGACGCCGGAGCAGGTGCAGGCGGCGTTCGACGCGGGCGCGTGGGCCGTCGTCATCGGCTCGGCCATCACCCGGCCGTGGCTGATCACGCAGCGATTCGT
>CAZYHE010000222.1:5170-7416 GCA_964647225.1 uncultured Anaerolineales bacterium | reverse complement strand
GCCATTTCCCCACCGGGGAAGACCGTTTCCCCATCGGGGAAAGAGCATTTCCCCAATGGGGAAGGACGTTTCCCCAGTGGGGAAGGCCATTTCCCCACTGGGGAAGACCGTTTCCCCATTGGGGAAGACCGCGATGCGAACGCCGCCGACCTGGCATTCCTGGCGGCGGAGCGCGGCCAGTTTACGACGTCGCTGGCGCGTGTGGGGACGCTGGATGCGCGCCGGGAGGCGCTCAAGGCGCAGTTGCAGTAAGTGATGCAGGAGCTACAGGCGGAGCTGAGCGAAACCGAGACGCTTGAAACCCGCCTGCGCGCCAGCGACCGTGCCCACCCCCAACGGTTTTCGGTATACTCCGCGCGATACTTGCCTGTTCTCACCCGACATGCTATCATACCGCCCATGACCACCACCCCCCCGCCGATCGAGCCGGCTCCCAACGTCGTTCCGCCCGCGCCCTTTTTGCGCGGCCTGACGCGGGTCGCCCTCGGCCAGCTTGCGCGCACGTGGCCGGAGCTGCTTGCATCGGCTGACGGCGACGCCTGGGTGCAGCGCACCGCCGAAATCCTGGCGGCCAACATCGCGTCCGGCCGATTTCAGACGGCCCAGACGTTCCAGCCGGCCGGGTCGGACGGCGAAGCCTCGCTGCTCAGCTATGCCGGCCAGATCCTCAATGAGGTAATCCGCGAGCGCGCGCGGATCGAGGCGTTGCTCAAGGGGGAAAGCGCGGCCTGGCAGGCGGTGATCGGCCGTCTTGAAAAGCTGGCCTACTTCTGGTTGGGGCCGTATGGCCGTGAGGAGTGGGCCGATTGGGAGGCGCGCGACGCGGCCGCGCGGACGTGCGCCGATATTTGGGCCTGGCTCCAGGAGCACCCCTACCCCTTCGATGTCCCCTTCGACCGCTGGTCCGGGGCGGTCCTGAACCGCCGCCTGTGCGACCAGGTTCGGCGGCGCCAGCGCGAAGAGCGCCATCTGGCCTATTCGCTCGACCTGCCACAGCGAGACGAGGACGAGCCGGATTCGGATCTGCGCCAGGAGTTGATTGCCGATCGCAGCCTGGAGGAGTGGTTGGCGCAGGCGGCGAACCGGCAGGCGCTCATGCAGGCCATCGGTTATCTGGATGCCCGGCATGGTCTCGTGGTCCGCCTGTGGTACTTCGATCAGTGGCTCGCCGACGAGATCGCGGCGGAGCTTGGGACGAGCGTGGGCAACGTCTACCTGCTCCGTTTTCGCGCCATTCAGAAACTCAGGCAGATTTGTGCGACACATGAAAGATTGGGGCTGCGGGAGGCGCTCTCATTGCTAGAAGGTGAGGCGCAACGTTCCCGGCCGGACTCCGATCTGCGTGGCTCTGCGACCGCGGCGCGCGGTGGGGGGCCGGTTGGGCCTGGGGAGGACGCCTCATGACAGCGAAATCTTGGGATCGAGAGACGGCTGCTTTGCGCGCGCTGCTGACGGATTTGGCGCCGCCTGCGCCGTCGCCGCGTGATGAGGGGTGCGAAACGGCTCAGATGCATCTTGATTTGTTCGTCAGCGACGAGTTGGACGGCGTGGATGTGCGCCTCCGCCACCCGCGGATGTGGCAGCATCTCCAGCTTTGCGCCGATTGTCGCGCGGATCACGATCGCCTGCTCGGCATGTTGGCCGCTGAAATCGAAGGCCGGCTGCCCGTCCTGCCGCCGCGGCCCGCGCCGCTGCAGCAGCCTGCGGAACCGTGGCGGCTGGCGGTCGTGCCCGCGCCCGGCCGGCCGCGCCCCGCGCTCCAATTCATCTTTGCGCCCGCCTATCTCCGGCAGAGCTTGCGGCCGGCCGCCGCCGCGGGCCTGCGCGCGGCTGATGACCCCCGCGCCGACCGCCTGCTGCTTTCGTACCTGGGCGCGCCGGCGGTCGTGCCGGGCACGGTTGCCGAAGTGATGGTGCAGCTCTATGCGCAGCCCGAAGCGCGCGACCCGCAGACCGGCCGCGTTGAACGCATCACCCTGGCCCTCGTCGCGGCCGGCGAGCCGATGCCCGCCGCCGCCGAACTGACCTGGGGCAGCCGCACCTGGGCCGTCGCGTTGGGTCAGGATGGCGACGCGCTCATCGGCCCTGTGCCGACGGCTGAGCTGTCGGAAGACCGGCCGGATGCCTCCGCCGCCGAGACGGCCTTTAGCTTGCGTCTGCTCTATTAGAGGCCGCATGGGCGACGTGGCATCCGCGGCGACGACGCCGCAGCCTTCGTGGACACCCCGACTGCCGCCGGGCGCGGG
>CAZYHE010000222.1:0-5070 GCA_964647225.1 uncultured Anaerolineales bacterium | reverse complement strand
GTCTTGGGCCAGGCGCACGCGGCGCGGCGTTCAGGACGTGAGGCGGCCGCCGCGGCTGCGCGTGCGCGGGAAGGGTTCGCGGCCGCGGGCGACCTGGCCGGGCTGGCCCGCTGCGACTTGGTGGCGGGCGAAGCGGCGACCGCCGAGGGACGTTACACCGAGGCGCTGCACCTGTTGGAGGCGGCCCGGCTGTCTGCCCGGCAGGCCGGCGATCACCTCAGCCAGGCGCAGGCCGTGTTGGGGCTGGCGTATCACGCGGCCGAGCGGATTCGGTCGGCCGAGGCGCTGGCGCTGGCCCAGCAGGCCGCCGAGCTGGCCCCCGCTGATCCCTGGCTCCTCTGCCGCAGCCGCATTCAGATCGCCGATGCGCAGTTCAGCCAGACGCGCTACCCCGAAGCCGAGGCCGCCTACACAGAACTTGTCATAACTTGCGATGCGGCCGGTTGGCGTTCCGATTGGGCGCACATCCGGTTGATGCAAGGGCTGCTTGCCACGCAGCAGGGGCGTTTGAGCGAGGCGCAGGCGCATCTGGACGCGGCTTTGGCGGTCTACACGGCCGAGGAGATCCCCTACCACATCGCGGTTTGCCAGCGCGGGCTGGCGATGCTGAACCGCCGGCTGGGGCGCTACGCGGAGGCGTTGGGGCTGGCGCGCCAGGCGCTGGCGACCTTCGAGGCGCTGGGTCATGCGGTGGCGGTCGGCCGCGTCCAGCACGCCATCGGTGTGATCTACCACTCGTGGAATCGTTACGATGACGCATTTGCGGCTTACGAGGCGGCGTTGGCGCGCTACGAGGCGGCCGATCTGCGGCATGAGCAGATGTCGGTGCGCACCAATCTGGCGTTGATCCTCGAGGAGCGGGGCGCGTATCACGCCGCGCTCGATCGCCACGAACGCGCCTTGCAGGACAGCCGGGCGTTGGGGCTGACGAGCATGGTCGCGATCTGCCTGGAAAACATTGCGATGCTCAACGGCCGGTTGGGGCGCTACGCCGAGGCGGCCGAGTGGTATCGGCAGGCGCGGCGGGCCTTCGGGCGGATCCATTCCCACTTCGATGCGCAAATCTGCGCGGCGCGGCAGGCCGGGATGATGCACGCGGCGCAGGCGAGCAACGCCCAGCCGGCGCGCCGCCTGCTGAACACCGCCCGGCGCTACTTCATCGCGCACGATCGGCAGATTCCGCTGGCCTTCTGCGAACTGACCCTGGGCGAATTGGCCGCGGCGCGCGGCCAACACCACCGCGCGGTGGCGCATTACACGACTGCGCTGACGAAGTTGGCGCAGCACGGTCAACAGGCGGATGCCGCCCTGTGCCGGCTGATGATCGGCGAGGCGCGCCTGGCGGCCGGCGAGGCGGCTGCGGCGCTCCCCGTCTTGCAGGCCGCGGCCCAGGTGTTCGCCGTCAACTTCCCCGACCTGGCCGCGCGCACCGAGCACGCCCTGGGCGCGGCCGCCGCGGCTGCGGGCGATGGTCGCGCGGCCGCCGCGCACTGGCAGGCCGCGGTCGAGCAGATCGGCGTGGCCCGCCGCGGGATCGTCACCGAGAGCCATGCCGGGACTTTCTACGCTGCGCGCCGCGCCATCTACGAGGACGCGTTGGATGGCTGGCTGGCGGTGGGTGAACCGGCGGCCGCGTTGGCGGTCACGGAGATGAGCAAAGGCCAGGTGTTGGCGGCGCTCCTGCAGCAGCGCGAGGTGCTGAGCGCCGCGTTCGCCGGCCAATCGCCCGAGGCGCGCGCGCTCTGGGAGAAAAGCTGGGCGGTGACGCGCGAACTGGAAGCGCTCCGTGCCCGCTGGCCGGGGGCCGAGGCCGACGGCACGCGCAGCCTGGTGGCCCTCAGCGATACGCTCAAACGTATGCCGGCCGACGTGAGCACGCGCCTGGGCCGGCTGTCGGCCGAGCAAGCCGAGTTGTTCGAGCGCGTGCGCCATTCGGCCGCCAGCATCGAGGTGCTGGATCCGGCGCTGCCTTTTTCGCTGGAACGCTTCCGCGCGGCCGCCAACCGGGAATTCGGCGGCCGCGCCGCCGAGTGGGGCGCGCTTGCCTATCACCTGCGGCCCGATAAGCTGGCGATTTTCTGGGTCACGGCGCAGGAGGTGCAGGCGTGGGTGCGGCCGCTGTCCAAACTCGCCGCGGCGAAGCTGGCCCAGGCGGTGGATCCGAACCGGGAGCAGCGCGAGGCAGTCTACGCCGGCCGGCTGCGCGGGGCGGCGTTGTCCCAGCCGCCCGGCCCGGCGCTCATGCGCTCGCTGGCCGATCTGCTGATCCCGCAAGAGATACGCGCCGCGTTGGCCGCGGATCGGCCGCTCCTGATCGCGCCGCACGGCCTGTTGCACTATCTCCCCTTCGCGGCGCTGCTGCTGGCGGATGGCCGCCCGCTGCTGGAGCACGCGCGGGTGTCGTATGCGCCGACGTTGCGCGCGTGGGAGGCGATCCAGGCGCGGCGGCGTTCGGTCGAATCGGCGGGCTTCGTCGTGAGCGCTCAGCCGAACGGCGCGAGTCGGACCGCGCTGGTGTGCGGCCTCAGCGAGTTCGGCGGTCGGGCGGCCGGCCTGCCCCATGCCGAGCAGGAGGCGCGCAGCATTGCCGGTCTGCTCGGCGGGCGGCTTGAGCCGTCGGTCACATTGCTGCTCGGCGCGTCCGCCTCGACCGCGCGCCTGAGCGATTGGCGCGACTCCGGCGTCCTGGCGCAGTTCGACATCATTCACCTGGCGACGCACGCCATTTTCGACCCGCAATCCCCGTTGCACAGCCGCATCCTGCTGGCCGATGGCGCGCTGCTGGTTCCCGATCTGTTCCGGCTGCACCTGAACGCCCGGCTCATCACCCTGTCGGCGTGCCAGACCGCCCTGAGTGCGCTGCGCCCCGGCGACGAGCTTCTGGGGCTGCGCGAGGCCCTCCTGTTCGCAGGCGCCAACGCGCTCCTGGTGAGCCTGTGGCAGGTGGACGACGCGTCCACCGCCCGGCTGATGGTTGCCTTCTACCGCCGCCTGGCGCGGGGTGCGTCGCCGGCCGCGGCTCTGGCGGCCGCCCAACGCGAACTGCGCGCCGCCGGCCTCAGCGCCTATCATTGGGCACCGTTCACGCTGATCGGGTGAAGCGGGCTTCATTTCATCAAAAGGGAAAACCGATGCTCTACGACAATGCCATTATCTTGACAATGAACGCCCAACGCCAGGTGCTGCAGCACGGCGCGGTGGTGGTGAAGGGCAACTGCTTCGCGGCGGTGGGGCCGAGCCGCGAGCTGCGCGAACGTTACCCGGCCGAGCCGATCACCGACCTGAAGGGCAACATCTTGCTGCCGGGGCTTTACGACACGCATGTCCACATGGCGCAGTGCATGTTGCGCGGGGTTTCCGAGGGGCGCCGGCTGGCAAACCTCAATGACTGGCTGCTGAAGCGCATTCTCCCGCTGCAAGGTTCCTACACCGAGGCCGACGGGTTGGCGAGCGCCAGCCTGTGCGTGCTGGAGATGCTGAAGTCGGGCACGACCGGCTTTGTCGAGTGCTTGCTGGCCGAAAACTACGGCTTCGACGGCATCGCCGAGATGTGCGTGCGGTCGGGGATTCGCGCCGCGTTGGGCAAGGTGGCGATGGCGATGTCGCCGGAGTGGCGCGACCGGCTGGGGTGGCATCCCGGCATGTGGCAGACGCGCGAATCTTCGATCGAGAACACGCTGCGGGCATTCGACCGCTGGAACGGCGCGGGGGATGGGCGCATCCAGGTGTGGTTCGGCTGCCGCTCGTTCGAGCCGGCGAATGATCCCACCGTGTTCGATGATGTCAGCGCGCTCGCGCGGGCGCGCGACATGGGCATCACGATCCATCTCCTGGAGCGTCCCATTGACAACGAATATGCGCGGGCGCACGGCTACCGCACGCTGGGCGACATGGCCGCGGACAAAGGGCTGCTTGGGCCGCGCACGGTGCTGGCCCATTGCGTGATCGCCGACGAGGGGGATCGCCGGCTGATCGCCGAGACGGGCGCGTCGGTCGCCAACTGCCCGGCCAACAACCTGTCCAGCGGCTGGGGGCCGGCGCCGGTGCTGGAGATGCTCGACGCCGGGATCAACGTTTCGCTCGGCTGCGACGGCGCGCCTTCCAACGCCAACATGGATCTGCTGCGCGACCTGCGCTCGCTGGCGCACGCCCAACGCACGCGCAAGCAGTCGCCGCTGGTCATCGCGCCGGAGCGCATCCTGGAGCTGGCGACGTTGCACGGCGCGCGGGCGCTGGGCATCGCCGACCAGGTGGGTTCGATCGAGCCGGGCAAGCGCGCCGACTTCATCGTCATCAACACCGACGCCCCGCACCTGACGCCCGTCTGGAACCCGGTGGCGAGCGTCGTTTTCGCCGCGCAGGGCAGCGACGTGGACACCGTGGTGATTGACGGGCAGCCCATCATGGCCGGCCGCAAGCTGCTGACGCTGGACGAAGGGGCGATCCTGGAGGATGTGCGCCGGCGTTATCGTGAGGTGGCGGCCCGCGCCGGCGTGGCTGGCCTCACGACGAGTTGGCCGGTGGTCTGACCCGGCCTGGATGCGCCTGGGAGGGGGGCAAGATGCAATCGGGTCTCGAAATCCTGCTTCGCCGTGACTGCGACCTGCTCCGGGGCAAGCGCATCGGCCTGGTGACGCATCCGGCCGCGGTGCTGCCCGATTTGACCGCGGCCGCCGATGCCCTGCTGGCCGCGGGGGTGCGGATCGCGGCGCTCTTCGGCATGGAGCACGGCGCGGCCGGCGCGGCTGCCGACGGGGAGGCGGTCGGTCATGCCGTGGATGGCCGGACGGGCATCCCGATCTTCAGCCTCTACGGCGGGACGCGCGAGCCGACCGCCGCGATGCTCGACGGGCTGGACGTGCTGGTGTACGATGTCCAGGATGTCGGCGTGCGCTTCTACACGTTCATCAGCACGCTCTATTATCTATTGAAGGCGGCGGGTCGTCATGGCGTGCCGGTGATCGTGCTGGATCGCCCCAACCCCATCAACGGCGTCACCATCGCAGGGCCGCGGGTCGAGCCGGGGCTGGCGTCATTCGTCGGCATCGCGCCGATCCCCATCCGCCACGG
>CAZYHE010000221.1:0-7439 GCA_964647225.1 uncultured Anaerolineales bacterium | reverse complement strand
CGCGGGCCTGGCCGGGCGGTGACGAATCAAAAAACTGGGGATTGGCTCGGTCGGAGACCAGCCAGAGCGCGAAGTGTCACCGTGTCACCATGTCACCATGTCACCATGTCACCGTGTCACCCTGTCACCCTGTCACCCTGTCACCGCCACCGCGAACGCCACCGCGTACCAGACGGTAAGTTGCGCCGTCTGGGCGAGCGCGCGATTGAGGGGCGGGCCGAGCACAGTCAGGATCGTGCGGACGAGGCGGAAGGCGCGGGGCAGGGTGAGCAGCGGCAGCAGCACCCACGGCCGCAACCCGTAGCCGAGCCAGAGGATGAAGGGGATCGCATACGCGGCGGCGACCAGGGCGATGAACTCGATCCGCGCGCCGCGGCGACCCAGCAAGACCGCCAGGGTGCGCTTGCCCGCGGCGCGGTCGGTGTCGGCGTCGCGCAGGTTGTTCACGACCAGGATCGCGGTGATCAGACTGCCCATCGGCACGGCGGCCAGCACGGCCAACGGCGTGACGCGGAGCGCCTGGGTGAAATACGTGCCGATGACGGCCACCAACCCGAAAAAGATAAAGACCGCCAGATCGCCCAGGCCGTAATAGCCGAACGGCAGCGGCCCGATCGTGTAGGCCATGGCGGCCAGGATCGCCAGGACGCCCGCCAGCAGGATCGGCCAGCCGCCCAGGCGGATCAGATAGACGCCGCAGAGCGCAGCCAGCCCGAAGACCACCGCCATCCCCACCTGCACCTGGCGGGGGGTCAACAGTCCCGCGCTGGTGACGCGCGTCGGCCCGACGCGGCCGCGGGCATCGGCCCCGCGGGTGTAATCGCCCAGGTCATTGGCAAAGTTCGAGCCGATCTGGATCAGCAGCGCGGCGGCCAGCGCGGCCAGCGCGGCCAGCGGCCGGAACGCGCCGTCGTGGAACGCCACCGCCGTGCCGACGATCACCGGCGCGACCGACGCCGGCAGCGTGCGCGGCCGGCTCGCCATGATCCAGGCGGTTAAGTTGAGAGGCCGGCCGCGATTCGCCACTTCAGGCATCCGACCCCGCTCCCGCTTCGGGCGTCTCGATCGCGGCCAATTCCTGATGATACGCGCTCCGTACCAACTCGTACTCCGCCTCGATCTCGGCCAGCCGCTCGGTCGCGCCCTCGAAGACGCTGCTCTTGCCCAGCGCTTCCAATTGTCCCAGCAGCCCGCCCAGCCGCAGCGCGCCGAAACTCCCGGTGCTGCCCTTCAAGCTGTGGGCGATCTGGCTGATCATCAGGCTATCGCGGTTCAGCACAGCCCGCCGCAGGTCGGGCATTCGGGCGGCCGTGCTATCCAGAAACGTGTTGATCAATTCGGCCAACGCCTCCGGATTTTCGCGGGGGGCCAGACGCCGGAGGCTGCGCAGGGTGGCTTGATCGAGCGGGCCGGCCTCGGCTTTCGCAGGGCCGGGTGCTGGCGTCTCGGATTCCCCCCCACTTGATCGCTCGGAGGTCGCCGCGTGCTCCGGCAGCGCCGAGATCCAGCGCCGCACGACCGCCTGGAGATCAATCCAGCGCACCGGCTTGCTGATGTAGTCATCCATCCCGGCCGCCAGGCACGCTTCGCGGTCGCCTTGCAGCGCGCTGGCCGTCATGGCGACGATCGGCACGTGGCGATCCAGCGTGGTCTCCGCATCACGAATCGCGCGGCTCGCCTCGAAGCCGTCCATCTGGGGCATCTGGCAATCCATCAGGATCAGGTCGTACCCCTTCGGGCTTTTCATGTACGCATCGAACGCGGCCTTGCCGTGCCCGACAGCCGTGACGCTGAAACCGAGCTTCTGCAATTGCAGCACGCCCAACCGCTGATTCACCGGGTTATCCTCGGCCAGCAGGATGCGCGCGGCGGCGATCTCGACAACCGGCGGCGGCTCCGGCGCGCGTTCTCGCGGCGCGATCGCCGTGGGGTGATGCCCGGTGGCATAGGCCAGATGGGCGGTAAACCAGAAGAGCGAGCCTTGTCCCTCGGCGCCCTCGGCGCCGATCTGGCCGTTCATCATCTCGACCAGCCGTTTGCAAATCGCCAGCCCCAGGCCCGTGCCCCCGTACCGCCGCGTCATCGAGCCATCGGCCTGGGTGAAGGGTTGGAACAACCGCCGCCGGGCCGATTCCGATAGGCCGATCCCCGTATCGGTGACGCTGAAATAGAGGCTGGCGTATGTCTCGGTCATACTCTCCAGCGCGACCTCGACGACGACCTCCCCGCGGTTCGTGAACTTCACGGCATTGCTGATCAAGTTAACCAACACTTGGCGCAGCCGCAAAGAATCGCCCCGCACCCATTGCGGCACTTCGGCGGCGATCAGCACCCGCAGCTCCAGGTTCTTCGCCCGCGCCCTTGCGCTGAGCAGGTCCGCCGCCCGCTGAACGACCTTGGCCAACTCGAATTCCACATCCTCGAAGACCAGCTTGCCGGCCTCGATCTTGGAGAAGTCCAGGATGTCATCAATGATCGCCAGCAACGCCTGGGCCGCGTCTTGGGCGCCTTCGGCCAACTCTTGTTGTTCGAGGCTCAGCTCGGTGTCCAGCAGCAGTTCGGTCATGCCCAGGATGCTGTTCATCGGGGTGCGGATTTCATGGCTCATCGTCGCCAGGAATTCCGACTTGAGGCGCGAGGACTCCAGGGCCTGATCGCGCGCCAGCGCCAGCGCCTCTTCCATGTGCTTGCGCTCGGTCAAGTCGGTGACGACGGTGATCGAGCCAATGGCGCGGCCATCGCGGAGCCGCGGCGCGCTGGTGACGAGGGCGTACAAGATGCTGCCGTCAGCGCGGCGCAAGCGACTCTCATAGATGGCCGCAATGCCCTCGCTGCGATGATTCCAGGAGTCTGCCAGCCCCGCCCAATCCTCGCGCGGAGTGAAATCCTTCGGCTGTTTGCCGATCAGATCTTCCGGGGCGCGGCCCAACATGCGGGAGAAGGCCGGGTTGACGTACTCGAATCGCCCCGCCAGCCCGGTCACGGTTAAGCCCTGGGCCATGTTGTTCATGATCTGGAGGGCGAAGTCGCGCTGGCGCGCCAACTCCTGCTCGGCCAGCCGGCGCTCGCTCACGTCGGTCAGCACGCCGAACGCGCCATCGAAGCCGCCATCGGCGCGATACGTCATCTGGGCGTGCGCCTCAACCCAGCGCGTGCTGCCGTCGGCGGCGATGTAACGAAGCTCGCCCTGGTAATGCGGGTGCTTTTGCGCGATCAAGCGGACGAAATCATTGGTCAACGCCGTGCGATCTTCCGAGTCCACGAAGGAAATGAAGAACTGCCCCAGGCTCGCAGATACCGCGAAGCCGGTGAGCGAGGTCCAGGCCGGGTTCAAGAAGGTCCAGTTGCCGCGCAGGTCAATCTGGAAGATGACCTCCCGGACGTTTTCGATTACCGACCGATACTGCTGCTCGCGCTCGCGCACCTCGGTGTAGAGGCGCGCCCGGCCGATGGACACGTTGACGTGCTCGGCCACGGCGATCATCAGTTGCAGGTCGGCATCAGACAGGCGGGTCGCTTCGGTGCTTTCCACATTCAGCACGCCGACGACCTGTCCGAGGTCATGGAGCGGCACACAAATCTCCGCGCGGATGCCCCCGATGGCGTCCAAGAAGTCTGGGTCGGCGCTGACATCGGCCAGGAAGACCGGCTGACCGGTGCGCACGGCGCGCGCCATCACCCCGCGCGAGAGGGGGATTTCGGAAAGTACCTGGCGGTAACCGACTTGGTGCTGGAGCATCAGGGTGTCATCTTGCAGCAGGTAGAGGCTGACCAGCGGGTAGTCGAAGATGTTGGCAATCGTCTCGACCACAGTGCGGAGGAGGGTCGCCAGATCCAGTTCGCGCGCCAGGGCCGTGCGGATTTGGTTCAGCAGGGCCAGCTCCTGGGTCTGACGCTGCGCCGCGGTGTAGAGCCGCGCGTTGTCAATGGCGATGGCGGCCAACTGCCCGAAACGCACGAGCAGCGTGACCTCATCCGCGTCGAAGGGCACGCCCAGTTGCGTCTGCGACACGCCGAGCACGCCGATGATCTGCTCTTCCACGGCGAGCGGCACGCCGATGGCGGCGTGAACGGCGTCTTGTGGAAATTTCGGGGAGCGATTCGCCCAGACCGCGTAGTCTTCCACGGCGATCGGCCGGCCCGTCTGCCAGACCTGTCCCGCCAGCCCCTCGCCCGGCAGCAACTGATCCCCCACACGCTCCAGGAAGTCGTTGGAGCCGAGTTTGACTTCCAGGGTGTTGGTCTTGGGGTCCACCAGGTAGAGCCAGCCAAAGGACGCGCCGAGCAAATGCGTGGCGCGATTGACGATCGTCTCCAGCAGATCATTCAGATCCAGGCGGCGCATCACGCCCAGGGTCGTTTCGTGGAGGGCGGAAAGGTATTCGTTCTGCCGCAGCAGCTCTGCTTCGGCAGCCAGCCGCGCCACCAGATCCTCATTCAGGTTTTTGGCCGAGTCAGGCCGCTTCACAATGGTCTTCGGCATGTTGCCCTCGGGGCCGATCAAAGAAATATAGCGCCGTACTGCCATATTGACGACGGTCGCAAACCGTGAGCTGGGATATCCCCGGCTCGATCCATTCCTTAGGAAAAATCTGCACGATCACCATCCCATCATCCGCCAACAACTCTGGGTGGGCATCCACCAGGCGCAGCGCCTTGAGCCACAGGGATTGATACTGCGGCGGCGCGATGTAAATCACGTCGAAGGGCGCCGCCGCAGGGCGCGTCAGATAGGCGAACGCATCGCCCACTACCACCTGTCCGTGCTCAGCGACCCCGGTCAGCGCCAGGTTGGTGCGCAGCGCGCGCACCGCGGCCGGGTCGCGCTCGCAGAACACGACCTCGGCCGCGCCGCGGCTCAGCGCCTCGATCCCCACCGCGCCCGTGCCGCCGAACAGATCCAGATAGCGGCGATCCACGATCATCTCCTGCGAGGTCAAGATGCTGAACAGCGCCGACTTGACGCGGTCGGTAATCGGCCGCGTGCGATCACCGGGCACCGAACGGAGCTCGCGGCCTTTAGCGGAACCAGAAATTACGCGCATTGGTAGATTGGTTGATTGGTAAATTGGTAGATTGGTGAAGTGGTGAATTCGGTAAAACGCTGTTCAGCTATTCGTCATCCGCCATTCATCACTCATCATTCATCACTCATCGCTCATCATTTCGTCGTATCAACGTCCGGTACACCGGCTCGTCTATCCCGCCGAAACGATGCTTGTAATCTTCGTCGCCTTGCAGGAAGTCGAAACGGGCACGGCCCTGGCGGACGGCGTCCTCGATCAGGCGCGCCAGGAGCACCCAGCCGGGGCTGAGCTGCGAGAACGCCTGCGGATCGTAACCTGAGTTGTAGACCTGCACCTCATTGTTGTACTCGAAACAGAAATAGCTGGCGATCGCCGCGCCCCCCACCTCCAGAAAGGAAAGCTGCAACCAGCCGTGCTCGGCCAGGGTGGCCGCGATGGCCCGGAAGAAGGCCTGCATCTGGTCGTCCATGAACGCGTCTTTGTCGCGGCGGCTGAGCCGGTGCAAGTTGACGAACGTGCGGATCGCGTCATCCAGGCCGGTCTGATCGCGCACGTAGCGCACGCCGCTTTCGGGCGCCTCGCGCTCGATGCGCCGCAGCTTGCGGCGGATTTCGTGCCGCTCCTTCTTGTCGAGCGTCGCCAGATAGGCCTCCCAGCCATCGAAGCCCGGCTCAGTCGCGGGCAGGGTGATCACCGGGCACACATCCTCCTGGCGCACCTCGACCGGCCAGCCCCGGCCGCGGGCCAACTCCGGGAGGACGGTGTATGACAGCGAGCGCGATGGCTGATTGCACAGGTCCACCCGCGCCCAGGCGGGCGCGGTCGGGCCGGCCAGCCAATCCAGGAACGCGGCATAGACCGCCTCCTCGCGGCCGGCCTCGATGATCAAATCGAGATAATCGGCGACTTCGAGGCAGCCCACGACGTGCAGGGTGTTGGGCCGGTCGTATTGGCTGAAGTAGAGCGGCGCAATGCCGACCAATCGGCCCGCCTCGCGCAGCGCCAACAGAAAGAGCGGGCCGCGCGTCACGCCCAGGGTGCGCCACCAGGTCGTCTGCCACTCCCAGGTCAGAAAGATCGTATCGAACCGGCTGCGGCGCAGCAGGTCGTTCCATTCGTCGCGCAACGCGGCGAAGCCCGTCTCGTCAGTGTAGAGTGTCAGTTCCAAACCACAACCCCTTTCAATTGGGTGAAGTCGTTTGGGTGCATTCATCAGTGATAGAAGCATCCTGAGCGGAGGGCCGCGAACTACTGCGGCCCTCCGTCGAAGGATGCGGCCTTGTCCAGAGAGCGCTCCGCATCCTTCGACTGCGTGGCGAAACGGCCGCCACTCCGCTCAGGATGCTCCGCTTGGGTGGCCCGAGCTAACCTTGAATACACCCAATTCGTATCCTCTCAGCTTTTCGGGGCCTGACTTGCTTGGGCCGGTCTCCGATAGAATGCCCCTGTGTTTGGGTACCGAGCCACGACGGGCACGGTCGGAGACCGGCCCGAGCGGCACCCGGATTATTGCGAGGATATGCGCTGATATGATCCTAACATCGGTTAGCTATTGCGTATGCGCTCGACATAAACCTGGATTTCAACACGCAGCTCGCCGCCGCGACGTGGCTTTCATGGGTGGATCCCCAACATCCAACTCAGCTTGCCCACCGTAAAGCGGTTGCGATACCAGTGGCCCTGCGCGATGCCCATCGCGATCTCGCGATCTGCCAGGCCCACTTCTGCGCCCGTCACAGGCCCGCCGGCCTGGCAAAGCCAGCCCTCGATCTCCTGGGCAGGCGGCACGGTCGCCGCGATCTGCTGAATCTGCTCCCAGCTTGCGGCGATCCGCTCCCCCAACTGCGCGAACTCGGCCGGGGTTTGATCCAGAAACGGCGCCTGGATGGCGATGATCTGGTCGGAGATGGGACCGAAAGCCGAACGGATGTCCCGCACTTGACCTTCCCGGTTGAGCGGCGGCAGGCGGGCGAGACGGGCAGCCGCCTCGTCGCGGGACATGCGCCGGATGGCTTCGTAGCCGCGCGCACTGACCAACACGGCGATGCCCACCTTGGCGCCGTGCAACACCGAACGGCGCCCTTCACGCAACAGCAGCATCTCCCAAAAGTGCGAGATGTGGTGCTCGTAGCCGGATGCAGGCCGCGTCTCGCCGAAGTCGAGCATGCAGAGGCCGGATTCGATCAGCCCGTCGAACAGCACCCGCACCCCGTCGGCCGATGCCGCGGCGATGGCGTCGGCGCGACTGATGCAAGCCCAGGCCGCCGTGCGTGCGCGCCGGGCGATCTCGGCGTCATATGGCTCGCCCCACAACAAGGCCCCCAACTCCCAATCGGCGGTCGAAGTGAGCTTCGCCAGCAGGTCGCCGAAGCCGGCCGCGATCAGCGGCTGCGGCGCAGCGCAGAGGGTCGG
>CAZYHE010000220.1:270-7458 GCA_964647225.1 uncultured Anaerolineales bacterium | reverse complement strand
GGTCCTCTGCACCAGGTCCTCGGTCAGCTGCTCCAGCTTCGCGCGCGTCAGCCGCGTGACCAGGTGCTTCGGCCCCGTGGCGTCGGCGGTGACGTACGGCAGGTTGATCTCGGTTTCCATGACCGTCGACAGCTCGACCTTGGCTTTCTCCGCCGCTTCGCGCAGGCGCTGCAGCGCCTGGCGGTCGTTGCGGATGTCGATGCCGTTTTCGGATTTGAAGGTGTCGGTCAGGAAAGTCATCACGCGCTGGTCGAAGTCGTCGCCGCCCAGGAACGTGTCGCCGTTGGTGCTGAGCACCTGGAAGACCCCTTCGCCGACATCCAGGATGGAAACGTCGAACGTGCCGCCGCCCAGGTCGTAGACCGCGATCTTCTGGTCAATCTTCTTGTCCAGCCCGTAGGCCAGCGCGCTCGCGGTCGGCTCATTGATGATGCGCAGCACATCCAGCCCGGCGATCTTGCCGGCGTCTTTGGTAGCCTGGCGCTGGCTGTCGTTGAAATAGGCCGGCACGGTGATCACGGCCTGCGACACCGGCTCACCGAGATATGCTTCCGCGTCCGTTTTGATCTTCTGCAAGATCATGGCGGAAACCTCGGCCGGCGAGTAATCCTGGCCGCTCAGCCCGACCCAGGCGTCCCCATTGGAGTGCTCGACGATTTTGTAGGGGAGCACCTTGCGCGCTTTGACCACTTCCGGGTCGGTGAAGCGCCGGCCCATCAGCCGTTTGACGGAGAAAATCGTGTTGTCCGGGTTGGTGATGGCCTGGCGACGGGCGACTTGGCCGACCATGCGTTCGCCGCTCTTGGTGTTGACCGCGACGACCGATGGGAACAGCCGAGAGCCTTCGGCGCTCGGGATGACGACCGGCTCGCTGCCTTCCATGACCGCTACGACAGAGTTGGTGGTACCGAGGTCAATGCCGACGATTTTACTCATAGATGATAACTCCTTCTCGTTTGATTGTTTATTTTGCCACGCGCACCATGCTGGGGCGCAATACCCGTTCGCCCAGCGTGAAACCGCGGGCCACCTCACCGATGATCTGGCCTTCGGTGTAGCCGTCGGCCTCTTCGTGGGTCACCGCATAGTGCAACGCCGGATCGAAAACCTGGCCTGCGGTCGGGATCACCGCGACCCCTTCGCTCTCCAGCAGTTGATCGAGTTTGTGCTGGATCATGCGGAAGCCGTTGACCCAATCGCGGGCCACCTGATCGGGCGGCAGGTTCTCGAAGGCCCGGTTGACGTCATCGCTGACCGGCAGCAGCTTTTCAAGGACGCGCACCGCCGCGGTCGCCCGATATTCCTCGGCTTCGCGCTGCATCCGCTTGCGGGCATTGCTGAGATCGGCCGTGGCGCGCCGCCAACTGTCGAGATATTCCGCGGCCTGCGCCTGGGCTTTCGCCAACTGGTCGCGCAACGCCTGCGCCTCACTGGTCACAACCGGCTCGGCCGGCTGATCGCCGTTCTGTTCGTTTGTCAATTCGCTTTCCTGGCTCATCGTCAAAGTTCAACTCCGCGCTGACTGAGAATGATCAAGACAGACAGCGTTTCTATTATGCTCGCCGCGCATCAGCGGAGCGTTTGCGGACTGTTTGTTTTTCGTTAGCAACTGCGCGCCGTTCAGCCGAGCGCCGGTTGGGAGATCCCGCCGTTTACATCGTACCAATCGTTCACCAGATCGCTCATCAGCTGAGAAACGTAGCGCACTGCGCCGATGGTGTAATCATACGACATGCGGATCGGCCCGACCACGCCCAGCAGCCCGCTCGCCCGGCCTTCGACGCCGTAGCGCGACAGCACCAGGCTCAACTCGGCAAAGTCGTTCCAGCGGCCCTCGCCGCCGATCAAAACCTGGACCTCGCCGACCTCCAGGGGTTCGGCTGCGGTCATCACGACATCCACGAGCGAGGAGCCTTCCAACGTTTGCACCATCTGGCGCACCTGCTCTCCGTCCGAAAACTCCGGCTCCGCCAGGATATGCACCAACCCGTCGCGGTAGATGGCGCCGGACTGCTGGTTATCCTCGCTGCTCATCGCCTGGCTCACAAGCAGGCCGAGCTGGCTGCCGAGCGCAGAATGGGCAGCCAGGCGGGCGTTGATCTGGCTGCCGGTTAACCCCTTACATTGCTCGTTGAACTGATTGGAAAGCCGGCTGAGCGACTCTTGATCCATCGGCTGGTCCAGGGTGAGCATGTGCTGCTTCACCGTGCCGCCTTGCAATACGAGGACCAGCAAGACCAGGGTGTCGTGCAGGCTGATCAGCTCCAGGTGCTTGAACTTACTTTCCCGCGCCCGCGGGGGTGTGGCCACGGCTGCTTTGCGCGTGGTGTGCGCCAGGACGGCCACCGCCAGACGCACCCATTGATCCAATTCCAAGCGCGACTGATGGAACTGGTGGCGAATCTTGTGCTGTTCGGGCAGCGGCAGCTCGGTCTCGCCCAACAGATGCTCGACGAAATAGCGGTAGCCCTGCTCGGTCGGGATGCGGCCGGCCGAGGTGTGGGGGTGCTTCAGATACCCCAGGTCTTCGAGCACAGCCATTTCGTTGCGAATCGTGGCCGCGCTGATTTCCAGCCCGTAGCCTTTGACGAACGCCTTCGACCCGACGGGCTGGCCCCGGTCCACATATGAACGGATCACCAAGCCCAAGACCGCCTGGCGTCGCAACGTCATATCCGGCATACCTTACTCCGTTTTAGCACTCTCGATATGAGAGTGCTAACGCATCGGGCAAAATCATACCATGAAGGGGCGCGGGTGTCAAAAATGGCAGGGAATGACGGTAGCAGGGCTGGGGGCGCGTCAATAGGCCGCTTTGTCAATGAAAGCCTTGAGCGCCGTCCGCAGGATGATCCGAACATCGAGCCAGAGGGACCAATTTTCGATGTACCAGAGATCGTATTTGGTGCGTTCGGCGATCGAGGTGTCGCCGCGCAGGCCGTTGATCTGCGCCCAGCCGGTGATGCCGGCCTTCTCGCGATGGCGCTCCATGTAGCGGGGGATGCTCTGGCGGAACTGCTCGACGTAGGCCGGCTGTTCGGGCCGCGGGCCGACCACGCTCATATCGCCCATGAGCACGTTGATGAATTGCGGCAGTTCGTCAAGCGAGGTCTTGCGGATGAATGCGCCCACGCGTGTGCGCCGCGGGTCATCCTTCGTGGTCCACCCCGGCCCGTGCGCTTCGGCGTCCTGGCGCATCGAGCGGAATTTTACGACTTTGAACGGCCTGGCGTCCAGCCCCATCCGCTCCTGCGCAAAGAAGACCGCGCCGGGCGAGTCGAGCTTGATGGCGAGGGCCACGAGCATCATCACCGGCGAGGCGAAGAGCAGGAAGAGGCTGCTGAAGGCGACATCTACGATGCGCTTGAGGGTGAGCTTCCAGCCGCGCAGCGCCACATCGCGGATCGTCAACAGGGGCAGGCCGCCCAGGTCGTTGATCGTCACTTCCGACGCCATGATCTGGAAGACATCGGGGAAGACGCGGATGCTGACCTTCTCCCGTTCGCACTGCGAGACGATCCCCACCAACTCCTGATGGCTGGCTTCCGGCAACCCGATGATCACCTCAGCGATCCGCTCGCGCTCGATGACCGCGGGGATGTCGTCAATCCCGCCGAACACCGGCAGGCCGAGCACGCTGGCCGGCCCCGGCTGCGGATCCACAAACCCGACCACCTGATAGCCGAGGCCGGGGGTGTGCTGGATCTTCTGGAGGATCATCCGGCCGACTTCGCCGGCGCCGACGATGAGCACGCGTTCGGCGCCATGCCCGCGGCGCTGGAACCAGCGATGTACACGGCCATGCAGCCAGCGGCCAAGCGGGATCAGGAGCAGGCCGGCCAGCCAGGCAAAGACGATCATCAGGCGCTGATACTCCAACCCGCGCAACACAAAGCCGAGGAATGCGATCGTCAGCAGCGTGCCCACCGAGATCGCGCCGAACATCCGGTAGATTTCATCGAGCAGAAGGGCGGCGTGGCGGCGATGGTAGAACTTGTAGATAAAGAAGACGATCAGCGTATTGCCGAGTTGGATCAGCGCCAGGAGGAGGTAATCTTGGAAGGGGCCGATTTTGGGGCCGACCGTCGTCTCGCGCAGGAGATAGGCGACGTAGAAAGCCAACACGCTCATCGCGATATCGGTGAGCGCGAGGGTCAGCATGAAGACCACCCGCGCCCGGCGGGCCGGCTCGCGCCTGGTCGCAGCAGGCTTTTGCTTCTGTGCGTTTTGACTCATAGACTGACTCCCAAGCCTGGCATCTGAGATTGCTTCGCTCTGTCCGGCGATCCTTCGACTCCGTTGCACTCCGCTCAGGACGCCGGACTCCGCTTGCAATGACGATGGCTGAAAAAGTTACGGTCTATTGGGGCCGCCGCCGCGGCGCCGGCGGCGGAACAGATCAAACTGGCCGAAGACGCAGATTCCGCCCCGGATCAACCAATCCATCCAGAAGGACGTGGTCGCCCGATAATGCTTCTCGTAGAAGATCGTCAACGCCCGGTAGAACTCGACGCGCGCCCGGTAGGAGTGGCGCGATGCGGCCTCTTTGACGTGCGTGACGGTGACGGCCGGATTGTACCACACCTGCCAGCCGCAGTCGGTGATGCGCTTCGCCCAATCCAGGTCTTCGCCGTACATGAAGAAGGTCTCATCCAGGAGTCCAGCCTGCACGATCGCTTCGCGGCGCACCAACATGAACGCGCCGACGATGGCATCTACGCGGGTGACGACATCCGGGTCGAGGTAGCGCAGATCGTAGCGGGCGAAGCGCGGGCTGTGCGGGAAGAGCCGGTCGAGCTTCGCGAGATGATAGAGCGAGCTTTCCGGGGTTGGAAATGACCGCCGGCATGCCCAATCGAGCGAGCCATCCAGCCGGACGAGCTTCGGCCCGGCCGCGCCGGCCTGCGGATGCGCGGCCATGAACGCGACCATCTCGGCCAGCGCCCGCGGCGGGAGCACCGTGTCGGGGTTGAGGAGCAGCGCGAAGCCCGGCAGCGTCTCGGCCTGCCCGTCCGCAGGCGTGCTCGTGCGATCGGTGAACCCGAAATAGCGTAGCCCCTGGTTGTTGGCCTGGGGATAGCCCACATTCGCGGCGTTGGCGATCAGATGCGCCTGCGGGAACTCGGCGCGCACCATCGCGACGCTGTCATCGGGCGAGGCGTTGTCTACCACGCAGACGGCCACCGACAGGCCGCCCGTGTCGCTGGCATAGAGCGAACGGAGACAATCGCGCAGCAGGGCGCTCGTATTGTAGTTGACGATGATGATCGCAAGGTCGGGAGTTGGCATGGTTGTGTCGTCCATAGGCAGAAGGATTATAGCACTTGACACCGCCTGGGTCAATTGCCCTGAAAGCGGTCTTCGTGTTAGAATGGGGCTGGATCAGGATTATCAGAGAGGGAGCGTCCGCAATGAAACAGCCCTGGCGCGTGTTCGGCATGGTCAGCCTGACCGTGACGATTTGCCTGGCCGCGATGCTGGGCGGGCGCGCGCCCGCGGCACAGGCGCAAGGCACGTGCGTCGAGTTGGCGCAAAACGGTGGGTTCGAGAATGGCGCCGCCTGGCTCTTGGGTACCGCCCCGCAGATGCCGGAGTACGTCACCTATGCCCGGCACAGCGGCAACCGCGCGCTCGCGTTGGGTATCACCAAAGGCGCCAGCCAGAAGAGCTATTCTTCGGCCCGCCAAACTGTGACGATCCCCCTGTCCGCTAACACTGTCGCGCTCTCCTTTTGGTTCAACGCCATGCTGGCCGACCCGATCCGCGGCCAATTCATGGAGTTGGCGCTGCTGGCCCCCAACGGCACGGTGTTGGACAAACCGTGGCATTCGCAGAACGACAGCCGCACCTGGAACCAGATGAGCTTCGATCTGTCGCGCTGGCGCGGACGCACGCTGCAAATTTACTTCAACGTGTACAACGACGGCCTGGGCGGCACGGCCGGCATGTTCCTAGACGATGTCTCCCTGGTCGCGTGTTCCAACGGCACGCCGGCCGCGACCAGCACCGGGTCGCCGACGCCGACCCGAACGCCGACTACCGGCGTCCCGGTCTGGACAGCGACGTACACGCCGAACTATGTCACGCCGACCGTCGGCCCGATCGTCGCCACGCCGACCTGGACGCCCTATTACGTCACACCGACCACCGGCCCGGTCGTTGCCACCCCCACGCGCACCCCCACGGGCGCGCCCGCCACAAAGACCCCGCCGCCGGTCGTGACGGTCTTGCCTTACCCGGTGACGCCGTGGCCGGGGAATTGTGTGGATGTGGTGCGCAACGGCGGCTTCGATTATGGCATGGCGGGCTGGTATCCTTCCGTCAACGTCCTGCCGGTGCGCATCGTCGGCAGCCCCGTGCTCAGCCCGCCCTACGCGCTCCAGCTCGGCACGCAGAGCCAGCAGGCCAAGAGCTATTCGTCGGTCCGGCAATATCTCGCGCTGCCGGTCGGCGCGCGGATCACGCTTCAGTTTTCGACCTGGACCTGGTCTGAACCGGCCGCCGGGGCCGATCGCCAGGAGGCGGTCCTGCTGGCGTCGGACAACAGCGTGCAGGCTGTGCTCTGGCGCGTCCTGGCGAATGAGCAAGGCTGGCGTCAGGTGGCGGTGGATTTGACCCCGTACAGCGGCCGGCCGGTCGCCATCTATTTCAATGTCGCGAACGACGGCGCGGGCGGCCGCACCGCGATGTTCCTGGACAACGTGCAGGTGTTGGCGTGCGGTCGGAACGCCCCACCGCCCGGCCCGGTCACCGCGCCCCCGCTGCTGACCATCGGTACGCCACAGGCGTTGCTCGAGATCGCCGACACGCTGGGCGCGAGCGCCGCGGCCGGCGTCAACCCGCCGCCGGTGATGACGCGGGTGGCGCTCGAAGGTCCGCCCGGCGCCACGCCCACCCCGCGCGCCTCCGTGACTGCCACCGCCAGTGTTGTGCCATCTTCCACGCCGACCCCACGGCCGGCGCCGTTGGGCGATTTGGGGGATGTCTTGACAAAGCAGTTTACGCTTCCGGCGTGTTTGACCGGTTCGGTGATCATCTTGGCGATCATCGGGCTTTTCATCTGGTGGAGAAGAGGGTAGGAATCGTCCAATTACGCTGATCGTAAAGAAAATCGGAACGGGTGTGTTCAAAGTCAGTGATGAACCAGTCGAGCGAAGCATCCTGAGCGGAGTGGCGGCCGTTTCGCCA
>CAZYHE010000220.1:0-260 GCA_964647225.1 uncultured Anaerolineales bacterium | reverse complement strand
CGACCCCACGGCCGCCCGTGTTACGCGGCGCCTGGGACGGGTTGATGGAACGCGTCTCGCCTTTGGGGTGCCTGGCGGGTTTGGCTGTCGTGGTTTTGCTTTTTGTATTGATTATCTGGGGAGTCATCGTGCCGTGGGTCAACCGCCCGCGCGTGCCGTAGATAAGAACGACTTCACCCAATAGTATGCCCCTGTGTTTGGGCACGGGGCGGGGTTCTGGCTTGGACCTGACGCTCTACACTGACGAGACGGGCTTCGCC
>CAZYHE010000219.1:6054-7460 GCA_964647225.1 uncultured Anaerolineales bacterium | reverse complement strand
CCGAATCAGACAGACCAGGCTGCATTGTCATCCAGACGGCGGCTTTTGACAAATTGTCGCATATGCTAAAGCGTCAACCTGTTTCTGAACCATCCCGTGAGGACTGGCCGAAAGGCCGTGCGCAATCGCAAACGACGCTCCTCGCAATGACTGCCCCAGGTATTGAAACGCGCCTAACCCTATCGTTGGCTTTGACAACTCCCCCATGCACGGCTACAATGACCCTGTTACTGTGAACACTCTCTCTCATTGAAGGAGCAACGATGGAACCGTCACATGGCGCTGATCTGATCAGCTCGCCCCGCCTCCTGCTTGGCCCTGGTCCCAGCATGGTGCATCCGCGCGTTTTGCGGTCAATGGCGACGCCGGTCGTTGGACATATGGATCCCCAGTTTCTCGCGATCATGGATGAGACCCAGGCCCTCTTGCGCCAGGTCTTCCAGACAGAGAATCGGCTGACGCTGACGCTGCCCGGCACCGGCAGCGCGGGCATGGAAGCTGCGCTCTTCAATTTCATCGAGCCGGGCGACTCGGTCGTGGTGTGCGCGGCCGGCTACTTCGCCGAGCGCATGGTCGAGATCGCGGGCCGCGCCACGAGCGATGTGCGCCGCGTGGATGCGCCCTGGGGCCAGCCGATCCGGCCCGAGCAGGTGGAAGCGGCGCTGCGGGCGCGGCCGGCCAAGCTGGTCGCCATCGTCCACGGTGAGACCTCGACCGGCGTGTGCCAGCCGCTCGCTGAGATCGCCGAGATCGTCCACCGCTACGGCGGGCTGCTGCTCGTGGATTCGGTCGCATCGCTGGCCGGTGTGGATCTGCCGGTGGACAAACTCGGCATTGATATCTGCTACACCGGCTCGCAGAAGTGCCTCAGCGTGCCGCCCGGCATGGCGCCGATCACCATCGGGCCGCGCGCCGAAGAGGTCTTGAAGGCGCGCAAGACCAAAGTCCAGAGCTGGTATCTCGATCTGACCTTGATCCAGAAATACTGGGGCTCGGAACGTGTCTATCATCATACTGGGCCGGTCAGCCTGCAATACGCCATGCTCGAAGGGCTGCGGATGACGGTCGAGGAGGGCTTGCCGGCCCGTTTCGCGCGCCATGCGGCGGCCGCGCAGATGTTGTGGGATGGGCTGGAAGAGCTGGACATGAGCCTCTTCGTGCCCGTCGAGAACCGCCTGGCGACCCTCACCACGGTGGTCGTGCCCGAAGGGGCCGACGACATGGCGATCCGCCGCGGGCTGTTGGTAGACTACAACATCGAGATTGCCGGCGGGCTGGGCGCGTTGAAGGGCAAACTGTGGCGCGTCGGCCTGATGGGGCACTCGGCCCGGCCGGAGAACGTCGTGACGCTGCTCGGCGCGTTGGCGCGTCTGCTGCGCGCCCGCTGAGGTTCCTGGCCCCGGCGA
>CAZYHE010000219.1:0-5954 GCA_964647225.1 uncultured Anaerolineales bacterium | reverse complement strand
GCGAATCGCGGCGGCAGCCGTGGGCGATTGAAATCGCGGCTAATGGGCGCTGCGGCGCCGGGCGTCCACCGGCGTGGACGCGGGACCGGTCGGCGCAGGCCGACCTCGCGGCGGGTCGCCCCTTCGCCTCGAATTGATTCGACGGTTTGGCCGGGAGGTATCCGTTTGACGCTGTTGCAGGTGATGAACGCGGCCATGGCCTTCTGCCTGGCGATCTACGGGGTGCAGGCGTTCATCCTGACCTTTCTCTATCTACGCCACCGCCGCGACGCCCCGGCGCCGGCCGACATGACCGGCCGGGTCTGGCCGGTGGTGGCGGTTCAACTGCCGATCTTCAACGAGCGCCACGTCGTCGAGCGCCTGATTGACGCGGCCGCCAGCCTGGACTATCCCCGCGACCGGTTGGAGATTCAGGTGTTGGACGACTCGACCGACGACACGACTGCGCTGGCCGAGGCGCGCGCCGCCTACCATCGGGCGCGGGGCGTCAATATCCGCGTCTTCCATCGGGTAGATCGCGGCGGTTTCAAGGCGGGCGCGCTCGCGGCCGGCCTGGCGCAGACCGCCGCCGAGTTCCTGGCCGTCTTCGACGCCGATTTCGTCCCGCAGCCCGACTTCCTGCGCCGGGTGATCCCGCACTTCGGGGATCGGCCCGCGGTCGGCATGATCCAGACCCGCTGGGCGCACCTCAACGAGCAGTATTCCGCCTTCACCCGCGCCCAAAGCCTGGCGCTCGACGCCCACTTCGTCGTCGAGCAGACCGGCCGCAACCGATCGGGATTGCTGATCAACTTCAACGGTTCCGGCGGGGTGTGGCGGCGGGCGTGCATTGTCGCGGCGGGCGGGTGGCAGTCGGACACGATGACCGAAGACATGGACTTGAGCTACCGCGCGCAGTTGGCCGGCTGGCGGTCGCTCTACCTGCCCGATGTCGAGGCCCCGGCCGAGTTGCCCCCGCAGGTGGATGCCTTCAAACGGCAGCAGGCGCGCTGGGCGCAGGGTTCCACGCAATGCCTGCGCAAGCTCGGGCCGCAGGTCTTGCGCAGCGACCTGACACCGACCCAAAAGCTGGCCGCGTTGTTGCACATCGCCTCCTACTTCACGCATCCGCTGATGCTTGGCGTCCTGCTCCTGTCGTTGCCACTGATCTGGGCCGGTCAATCGGTGCAGATTCCACTCGCCGCGCTCGCGTTCGTCAGCTTTGCGCCGCCCGTGCTCTACACGGTGGCGCAAAGCGCGCTGCATCGTGACTGGCCGCGGCGCATGTTGTATTTGCCGGTGATCATCCTGGTCGGTACCGGCATCGCCTGGAGCACCAGCCGCGCAGTGTGGCAGGGGATCACGCGTTGGGGCGGCACGTTTGCGCGCACCCCAAAGTTCCAGCTCGAGGGGCGCCAGGGGCGGTGGGCCGATAGCGCCTATCGTCTCCGCCCCGACTGGACGGTGATCGGCGAGGTGGCGCTGGCGCTATACGCTGCCGCGGGCATTGTGGTGGCCGCGGTGCGGGGAAGCTACGGCGCGATCCCGTTCCTGGCGATCTACGCGGTCGGGTTCGGGCTGGTGGCCGCGCTGGGCCTGGGGCAATGGCTAATCCGCCGCCCTGTCCCGCGCCGCGACCCCGCGATTGGCCGACCATCGGTTCAAGCAAGGTGAGCTTCTATGATTCGTAGAGTGTGGGTGATCTTGTTCCTGGCGGCCGTTGCGCTGGCGGCCGGGTTCCCGGCGGCCAGCGTCGCACAAAAGCCGGTCGTGCGGGCCGTGCTCTTCTGGGCCGATGGCTGCTCGCATTGTCACGAAGTGATCGAGAAGGCGCTGCCCCCGTTGCAACTCAAGTACGGTACCCAGCTTGAGATCGCTATGATCGAGGTGTCGGGCAAGGAAAACTATGACTATTTCCGCCAGATCGAGGACGCGGCCAGGGTTCCCGCAGACCGCCGCGGGGTGCCGGCCTTGTTCATCGCGGATCGGCTCCTGGTGGGAAGCCAGGAAATCCCCAAGGAACTGCCCGGGTTGATCCAAAAACACCTGGCCGCGGGCGGCGTGGATTATCCCGCGCTGCCGGGTTTGGCCGAACGGATCGGGCCGACCGCCGGCGCGCCGCTCGATTGCTCCTTGACGACCCCCTGCCCAACCGCGACGCCGCAATCGGTCGCGCTGGCATCTGCCTCGATCCGGTCCACGGCCAGCGAAGCCAAACCGTCCGCGGCCGCGGAGACGCCGGCCTCTCAGGGGTTCGAGCTGGCGACGGCGGTCGCAATCTTGCTCGTGCTCGCCATCGTGTACGCGGTGGTCGCGCTGGCCTTGGGCGGCAGCGGCCGCACAGTCCCGGCGCTCCCCGCATCGGTAGGCTGGCTGATCCCGGCGCTCTGCGTCATCGGGTTCGGCGTGGCCGGCTACCTGACCTTCATCGAGACGCAAAACGTCAAGGCGATCTGCGGCCCGGTGGGTGATTGCAACTCGGTGCAGGCCAGCCCCTACGCAAAGCTGTTCGGCGTCGTGCCGGTGGGCCTGTTGGGATTGGCCGGCTACATCGGGATCGTGGCCGCGTGGGTCTTGGGTCGGCGGAGCGAGGGCCTGGTGGGGGTGTATGCCCCGCCGCTCTTGCTGGCGATGGCGCTCTTCGGCGTCCTCTTCTCCCTCTATCTCACTTATATCGAACTGTTCGTGATCCTGGCGGTCTGCATCTGGTGCCTGACCTCGGCGGTGTTGATGGCGTTGATCCTGATCCTGTCGGTCGGCCCGGCGCTGGCGGTGTTCCAGGATAACGAAGAGGTGTAGTGCAACTTGCCAAGTTGCGCTACGCGTTTCCCCAGACGCGACGAAGCGGTCGTTTGCTCGCCAACTGCAAACGACCGCTTCGTATATCCCGCCGCCTCCGTGCGTTTTACCGGTTGCGACCCCGCCCCGCTCCCGACCAGCCGGGCCGGCCGCTCGCATCGCGCAGCGTCACGTTGGCGCCGGTGTCCAGGTTCGTCACCTGGCCGATCTTGAACTCCTCATTTTCTTCGTAGCCGCTCACGGCCACTGTGTCGCCCAGCTTCAGGATCAATCCCTGGCTCAGCGCATAGCTCAATGGCTGCCCCTCGAACGGGATCACCGCGCCGCCGGCGGTTTCGATCTCGACCAGATCGCTCGCCACGCTGATCACCGTGCCGGTGGCGGTCTGCCAGTCCGGCGGTGTCACATTGGTCGGCGGCACTTGTGCCGCGTTGGGTACCGCCTGGCCGCTGCCCTGACCGAGGCCGCCCCGGCCGCCGCCTGTGGCGCCCTGCTCGGTTTGTTCTGCCTGCGCCCGCCGCCCGCCGCGCTGCCCCAGGTCGCTGCCGTCTTCACTCTCTACGCGGGCGGTCTCGACTGTGTGCCCGCGTTGCCCGACCCCGCCCGTCGCAGTATTCTCGGCCCGGGCGTTCGTGCGGATCACCGCGCCTGCGACCAGGATCGCGATCAACCCGATCAACAGGCTGCCTAATAGAATCTTCTTGAACATGGGATCATCTCCTTGAATTTGTGTGAACTGAATCATGCACCCGCCGGCCCTGCGGCCGAGCGTGACGCTTCCGGCTTGCCTGCCGGCCATAACGAACCGAAGACCTTGGCGGTCACCTTGGTCACCCAGCCCCAATGGATCGCAAAGTGGATCACAGCCGCTGCGATCATCGCGACGCCCGACCAAGTGTGCAGCAAATCCCAGGTCGTCCGGCTGAAGATGAAGAAGGGCGTGATTTCGCGGCCGCTGCCGGGCGCAAACATGAAGTAGAGGCCTGAGAGCGCCGCGATCAGGAAGCCCAGCGCGACGGTGGCGTCAATCGCCAGGTTGAAGTAGCCGCGGCGGTTCATCCGTGCGCCCTTGCCGACCAGCGTTTTCGCCATCCGCTTCGTCATGCTCTCCACCCAGCCCCAATGGAACGCGAAGTGGATCACAACCGCCGCAATCATCGCGGCGCCAAACCAGGTGTGCAGGTCATCCCAGGTGTGCCGGTCGAACAGGATCGTGATGCCGTAGGTGGGATTCCGGCCCCCCTGATAGCCGCCCGTGGGCAGAAACAGGAAGTAGATGCCGGTCAGACTGGCGATCAGCGCGCCGATGAATACGGCGGCGTCAATCAGCCAGTTGTTGAGTGTGTGCTTGGAAACAGTGGTCTTTGCCATATTGCTCTCTCTGTCGTGATGTGTTCGTTGAACGTGTCGAAGGGCGTTCCCTGAGCGTGTCGAAGGGTTGCGCTTCGGCAGATCTTTCGACTGGTTCAGGACGCCGTTCAGCGTCCGTGCCTGACGCTTTCTCGATACTCTGCCCGCAGTATAACCGCCAGCTTTGAAGGGGTTATGTGGGACTTTTGAAGAAGTTGTGAATTTTCGCCGGGCTGTTATACTACGGGGTATCAGGGGGTAGATCACTTGAACCAAGAATCTCTCGAATCCACCGGCGCGGCCCAGGTTGTGGTTATCGGCGCGGGGCTGGCGGGCAGCGAGGCCGCATGGCAGGCCGCGCAGGCCGGCCTCCGCGTGGCGCTCTACGAAATGCGGCCCGGCCGGATGACCCCGGCGCATCAGACCGGCGACATGGCCGAACTCGTTTGCTCGAACAGCCTCGGCTCGGCCTTGCCCGACCGCGCACTCGGCCTGCTGAAGGACGAACTCCGGCGCCTCGGCTCGCTCATCATCGCGTGCGCCGACCGGACTGCGGTGCCGGCCGGCGACGCGCTGGCCGTGGATCGCGAGGCGTTCAGCCGCGCCGTGACGGCCGCCGTCGCGGCGCATCCCAACATCATCGTGCGGCGGGAGGAGGTGACGGCCCTCAGCCCCGCCCCCGCGCCGGGAGCGGGGGGCGGATCGGCGCCGCTGGTCGTCGCCAGCGGCCCGCTCACCGCCGCGCCGCTGGCCGAGGCGATTCGCCAACTCGCGGGCCAGGATCAGCTCGCCTTCTTCGACGCGATGGCGCCCATCGTCACCGCGGACAGCATTGACATGACCACCGCGTGGCGCGGGAATCGGTGGGACAGGGGTCAGAAGTCAGGAGTCAGGAGTCAGGAGTTAGGAGTCAGGAGTCAGGACGCAGGAGACGGTCAGGCCCCCCTTGTTTCCTCGTCTACTTGTCTACCCGATCCCGCCGGCGACTACATCAACTGCCCGCTCTCCCGCGACGAGTACTTCGCGTTCGTCGAGGCGGTGAACGCGGCCGAGAAGATCCCGCTGCACGAATTCGAGGCGGATGGCGCGGCCCGGCGCTACTTCGAGGCGTGCCTGCCGATCGAGGTGCTGGCCGGCCGGGATGGGAAGGCGCTGGCGTACGGCCCGATGACCCCGATGGGTCTGCGCGACCCGCGCACCGGCCGGCGGCCCTACGCCGTCGTGCAACTCCGGCAGGATGACCTCGCCGGCACGCTCTACAACATCGTCGGCTTTCAGACGAACCTGAAGTGGGACGAGCAGGAACGCATCCTGCGCATGATCCCCGGCCTGGCCCGCGCCGAGTTCGTCCGCTTCGGCCAGATGCACCGCAACACCTTCATCAACAGCCCGGCCTTGCTGCGGCCCACCTTGCAGTGGCGCGACCGCGACGACCTCTTCTTCGCCGGGCAGATCACCGGCACGGAGGGGTACGTCGGCTCCACCGCCAGCGGATTGCTGGCCGGCCGCAACGCCGCGCGGGTCGTCCGGGGCCAGCCGCCGCTCGTCCTGCCCACCACCACCATGTTGGGCGCGCTCGTGCATTACATCACCCACGCCGAGCCGAAAGCATTCCAGCCGATGAAGGCCAACTTCGGGCTGCTGCCCGAGCTGGAAGCGCCCCCGCGGGATAAACGGCTGCGCCACGCGGCCCTCGCGGCGCGGGCGCGCGCGGATTTGGAGGCCTTCACGGCGTGAGAGACCTTTAGGGTTCATCTCCGGTCACTTTTTGGGGTTGTTCGTTTTCAGCGAAAAGGGGGTATACTTTCTCAAGGCGCTCAAAGCAC
>CAZYHE010000218.1:0-7493 GCA_964647225.1 uncultured Anaerolineales bacterium | reverse complement strand
CGCACGGCCCGCGTAAGCAGCACGGAGCATCCTGAGCGAAGGCCACGTTGTTTGTAGCGCCCAAAACCGGCGGGCCTCCGCTCAGGACGCTTGCGATTCAGCAATGAGAGAAGCCATGCCCCCATCCCGCCGCTTCGCCATCCTGGCCGAGCGCGACATCAACAAAGAGACCTTTGTCGAGCCGTGGCCCGAGGCCGGGCTGATCGTCGCCGACAGCCCTTATGACCCGCAGCCGGGCCTGCGCATCAAGGCCGGCCGCGTGGTCGAGATGGACGGCAAGCCGCGGGCCGACTTCGACAGCCTCGACACCTTCATCGCCGACCACGCGCTCGATCTCGCCGTGGCCGAGGAGGCGATGGCGACGCCGGCCCTCCAGATCGCGCGTATGTTGGCCGACATCAACGTGCCGCAGGCCGCGGTGCGGCGGCTGGCGTGCGGCTGCACGGCGGCCAGGCTGGTCGAGATCATGCGGCACATGAACGTGCTGGAGATGATGGCCGGGCTGGGCAAGATGCGCGTGCGGCGGACGCCCGCCAACCAGGCGCACGTGACCAACTGGAAGGAGCACCCGGCGCTCCTCGCCGCGGACGCGGCCGAGGCCGCGCTGCGCGGCTTCGCCGAGGTCGAGACCACCGTCCGCGTGGCCCGCAACGCGCCCTTCAACGCGCTCGCCATCCTGGTCGGCACGCAGACCGGCCGCGGGGGCGTGCTGACGCAGTGCGCGGTCGAGGAGGCGTTGGGGCTGCGGATCGCGATGAAGGGGCTGACCACCTACGCCGAGACCCTCTCGGTCTACGGCACGGAGCGGGCGTTCACCGACGGCGACGACACCCCCTGGTCGAAGGCGTTCCTGGCCGCGGCCTACGCGTCGCGCGGGGTCAAGGTGCGCTTCACGTCGGGCACCGGCTCCGAGGCGCTGATGGGCCACGCCGAACGCTGCTCGATGCTCTATCTGGAGGCGCGCTGCCTGCTGGTGACGAAGGGCGCGGGGAGCCAGGGGGTGCAGAACGGCTCGATCTCGTGCATCGCGCTCCCGGAATCGCTGCCGGGCGGGGTGCGCGCGGTGCTGGCCGAGAACCTGCTCGCCGCGATGCTCGGCCTGGAGTGCGCCTCCGGCAACGATGCACTCGCCTCGCACTCGACCATGCGCAAGTCGGCCAAGCTGATGCTCCAGTTCGTCCCCGGCACCGATTTCATCTGCTCCGGCTACAGCGCGATCCCCAAGCGCGACAACCTGTTCGGCGGCGGCAACTTCGACGCCGAGGACTTCGACGACTGGAACGTGCTCCAGCGCGACATGCAGGTGGATGGCGGGGTGCTGCCCGTCACCAAGGACGCCGCGTTGGCGATCCGGGAGCGGGCCGCGCGGGCGATCCAGGCGGTCTATGCCGGGCTGGGCTTCCCCCCGATCAGCGACGACGAGGTGGCGGCCGCGACCACCGCGCACAGCTCCGACGACATGGCCCCCCGCGACGCGGTCGCCGACCTGGCCGCGGCCGACCGCTTCCTGGCGAGCGACACCGGGATGCTGGCCGTGGCCGACATCCTGCGCCGCCGCGGGTTCGCGGACGTGGCCGCGAATGTGCTAGAGATGGGCCGCCAACGGCTGGCAGGCGATTACCTCCAGCCGGCGGCGATTTTCACGCCGACTGTAGGGGCGGAAGGCTTCCGCCCGTTTCACGTCCTCTCCGCGATCAACGACCCGAACGACTACACCGGCCCCGGCACGGGCTATCGGCTGGAAGGGGAGCGGTGGGCCGCGCTCCAGGCGATCCGCCAGGCGCAGTCCCCGCGGGAGTTCGTCGCGCCGCACGCCGGGCCGGCCTCGCCGAAGCTCGTCGAGATCGGCCCGGCGCGGGCCAGCACGCGGGCGGAGGTGATCGTAGCCGTCGGGCCGGGCTTCAACGCGGCGCTCACCCGCACGATCGGCGGCTTGGAGCATGAGGCGGTGCTGGCCGCGCTCCTCTCCGGCGTGGCCGACGAAGGGCTGACCGCCCGCATCGTGAAGGTCTACCGCAGCTCCGATCTGGCCGCCATCGGCTACGCGGGCGCGGAGGTCAGCGGGTCGGGGATTGCCATCGGGCTGCAATCGCGCGGCACGACGGTGATCCACAAGCGCGGCCTCGCCCGGCTGAATAACCTGGAGCTTTTCCCGCAATCCCCCAGCCTGACCCTCGAAACGTACCGGGCGATCGGCCGGAACGCGGCGCGCTACGCCAAAAACATCCCGCCCGTGCCGGTCGGCGTGAAGATTGACAACTGGGCGCGGCTGCGGCTGATCGTCAAGACCAGCCTGCTGCACCGCCGCGAGACGGACGAGATCGCCGACAAGCCGCCGCAGGAGTTGTGGTTCGATTGGGAGCCGGATTGAGGACAAGGGTCAGGAATCAGGAGTCAGGGATCAGGGGGCAGCGTCGAACGCACTGACTCCTGGAGGCAAATGATGGACATTCGATATCCACTTGGCGAACATACCTCGGCAACCTTACGCGCCGCGAGCGGCCGGCCGGTGGGGGAGATCAGCCTGGCGGCATTGGCTGCGGGCGAACTGACAGATGACGATCTGCGGATCACACCGGACGCGCTGCGGAGCCAGGCAGAGATCGCGGGGCAGGCCGGCTTTCCCCAGTTGGCCGCGAATCTGCGCCGCGCGGCCGAGCTGACCGCCGTGCCCAACGCTGACCTGCTGCGGATGTACGAGACGCTGCGGCCGGGCCGGGCGACCTACGGGCAGATGATCGCGCTGGCCGAGCGGCTGAAAGGCGAATTTGGCGCAAACGAGACGGCCGCGTTCGTGCGCGAGGCGGCCGAAGTCTATCGGGCGCGGGGCTTGACGAAAAAAGAATAAGGAGAAAACAACCATGTTGGCACAAACGCCACCCCTCGGCTGGAACAGTTGGAACACCTTCGGCGGTGAGATTCACGAAGATTTGATCCGAGAGACCGCCGATACGTTCGTCCGGGAAGGACTGAAGGACGCCGGCTATGAGTATGTCGTGATTGACGACCTCTGGGAGGCCGACGAGCGGGTCGGCGGCCGGCTGACCTGGGACACGCACCGGTTCCCGCACGGCATCCCCGCGCTGGCCGATTATGTCCACAGCCAGGGCCTCAAGTTCGGCATCTACTCGTGCGCGGGCAGCTACACGTGCGCGGGCAAGCCCGCCAGTTTCAGCTACGAAGAAGTGGACGCGCAGACCTTCGCCGATTGGGGCGTGGACTTCCTCAAGTACGACTTCTGCTACGCGCCGCCTGGCGTGGATGGCCCGGCGCTGTACAGCCGGATGGGCCAGGCGTTGCGCGCCACCGGCCGGCCGATCCTCTTCAGCATTTGCGAGTGGGGCAAGCACAAGCCGTGGGAATGGGGCGCGCGGGCCGGCGGGCAGATGTGGCGCACCACCGGCGACATCTCCGATTCGTGGGAATCCATCGTCAAGATCGGGTTCGAGCAGCAGGCCGGGCTGGAAGCCTACGCGGGGCCGGGCCGCTGGAACGACCCGGACATGCTCGTGGTCGGGATGTACGGCCACGGAAACGCGGCCCGGGGCGGCTGCACCGACGCCGAATACCGCAGCCATTTCAGCCTGTGGTGTCTGCTCGCCGCGCCGCTGATGATCGGCTGCGACGTGCGCGCCATGAACGCGGCCACGCGCGGCATCCTGCTGAACCGGGAGGCGCTGGCGGTGAACCAGGACCCGTTCGGCCGCCAGGGCCATCGCGTCGGCCAGACCGCGCACGGCCGCGAGATCGTCGAGGTGTGGGCCAAACCGCTCGGCGACGGCTCGGTCGCGGTCGGCCTGTTCAACCTCGGCCCCCGGCCGCGGCGGATCGCGACCGTCGCCTGGGAGTCCATCGGCCTGCACGACCGCCGGCCCTGTCTCGTCCGCGATCTCTGGCAAGGCGAGGATCTCGGCATCTTTACCGGCGAATTCACGACGCGCGTCGACGGCCACGACGTGGCGCTCGTGCGGATCGCTCCGCTACAAATCAGCAAATAGCAAATCGGCGAATGGCGAAGACGCAATACGCAATACGTTTCACGTTTCACATCGGGGACTCTCATGCCTTGCTCACCACAAACATCAATCCAGATCGCCGTTATCACCGGCGGGCACGCCCATGACGTACCGGCGTTCCAACGGTTGTTTCGCAGCCTCGACGGGGTGGACGCCTATGTCCAACACCTGGACGATTTCACATCGTCGCCGCAGACCGTGCGTGATGGCTATTCCGTCGTACTCTTCTACTTCATGCCGCTGCCCGAACCCTCTGATGAGGGATTACCCTGGTATATGGGCAAGCCGCGCGCGGCGCTCGAACGGCTGACCGAAACCGGTCAAGGCATCCTGGTGCTGCACCATGCCCTCGTCGCGTATCGCACCTGGGATTTCTGGAATTCGGTCGTGGGCATCACCGACCGCCGGGAGTTCGGCTACGCGCCGGATCAGACGCTCCGCATCGAGATCGCCGACCCCGACCATCCGATCACCCGTGGACTGGCGGCCTGGGAGCTGACCGACGAGACCTACACCGTTAACCTCCCCGGCCCCGACAGCCACGTGCTCCTGACAACCGACCATCCCAAATGCATGAAGACCGTCGCCTGGACGCGCCAGGTCGGCCAGTCCCGCGTCTTCTGCCTGCAATCCGGCCACGACAACGCCGCGTTCAGCAATCCCAGCTTCCGCACGGTGCTCCAACGCGGCATCGAGTGGTTGGCGGAGCGATAGTCATCCGTCATTCATCATCCATCCAGAGAACAACCATGCCCACCCCACCCAACATTCTCCTGATCGTCGTTCACCAGTGGCGCGCCGACTGCCTGGGCGCCGCCGGGCACCCGGTCATCCAGACGCCGCATCTCGATGCGCTGGCCGCGGATGGTGTCCGCTTCACGCACGCCTACGCCGCGGTGCCAAGTTGCATCGCGGCGCGTGCTTCGCTGCTCACAGGGTTGCATCAACGGAACCACGGCCGCGTCGGTTATCGCGACGGCGTACCGTGGGATTACCCAACGACCCTGGCCGGGACCTTCGCCGCGGCGGGCTATCACACCCAGGCGGTCGGCAAGATGCACGTCTACCCGACGCGCAGCCTGCAGGGCTTCCACAACGTCGTGCTGCACGACGGCTACCTGCACGCCGTCCGCCACCGCGACCCGCACCTGGTGGTCGAGGACGATTACCTGTGGGATTTGCGCCGCCGGCATGGCGTGGACGCCGACACGATTGACAATGGCATGGGGTGCAACGGCTACGCCGTCTCGCCGTGGCCCTACGATCCGATGCTGCACCCGACCGCCTGGGTGACGACACAATCCATTGACTTCCTGCGCCGCCGCGACCCGACCAAGCCATTCTTCCTGATGGCTTCCTATCACCGGCCGCACCCGCCGCTCGATCCGCCGCCCGCGTATCTCGATATCTACCGCGACGTGCCGCTGCCGCCCCTGCCCTGCGGGGATTGGGTCGGCGGCGAAGGATTGCCGCATATCAGCCAGCGGATGCACGCGCTGGATAGCCCGAAGCCGCGCGACGCCGCCCAGATCGAACGCGCCCGCCGCGCGTACTACGCCCAGTGTACCTTCATTGACCACCAGCTCAACCGGCTCATCATGGCGCTGCTGGAACACCATCTCCTTCAGGACACCGCCATCGTCTTCGTGGCCGACCACGGCGATATGCTCTACGATCACGAGTTGGTCGCCAAGGCGCTGCCGTATGAAGGGTCGGCCGGCGTGCCGCTGATCATCCGGCCACCGCAACGGCCGGGGCTGACCGGCGGTCGCACGGTGGATGCGCCGGCCGAGTTGCGCGACATCCTGCCGACCCTTTGCGACCTGGCCTGCGTCCCGATCCCGGCGGGGATTGACGGGCAGAGTTTGGCGCCGTTCGTGGCCGGAGAACAACCCGCCTGGCGCGCGTGGCTCCACGGCGAGCACGAATGGGGCCGCCTCTCGAACCACTGGCTGACCGATGGCCGGACCAAATACGCCTGGTATTCGCAGACCGGCCGCGAGCAGCTCTTCGACCTGACCGCCGACCCGACCGAATGCCACGACCTGGCCGTCGAACGTCCCGATGAGTTGGCGCGCTGGCGGGCGCGGCTGGTTCAGGAGTTGGCGGGGCGCGAGGAGGGGTATGTGCAGGCGGGGCGGTTGGTGGTGGGGCGGCCGGTGGCGGCGGTGCTGGCTGGGAGTCAGCAGACCTGACACGCTTCTGTTTTGTGCTATAATTTGATCTGTGGAATGCAGAAACCAAAGACACGATGACGGGTCAGAACGGAGGCTGCCATGCGCATACGCGAAATCGCCTTCATAGACTTCCGCGCTTTCCGCGGCGAGCGACGGATCTCCTTTGTGGATGAAGCCACCGGGGAAGTGCGCCCGGTTTCAGTGCTGGCCGGCTCGAATGGCAGCGGCAAGACGACCATCTTGGATGCCATCGAGGGCCTCCTGGAGTTTGTTCTTGAGCCAGACCGCCCCAACCGGCTGGTGGAGGAGGCCTTTGAGACGGGATTGATCCATCTGGAGGTAGAGTTCGCGCCGGAAGAAGCACCTAACGGACAACGTCCGTTGGTGGATGATCGCCAGATGCGCACCTTGCACATCGCGGTCGGCAGACGAAATCTGGCGCCGACTTCGCTGGAGCGATCCTGGCCGAATCTTTATTGCACGCTCGTCCAACGCGGCGTGCAAGGTAAACCCTTTGTGCGGAAATCCCCGCTGGCCGATCGCCTGCGCAAGGCGGTTTCTGCGGTGCATCAGGGTCAGGCCGATCTGTACGGCGGATTCATTTACTTCCCCTATGATCGCAGGCTTGGCACAAGCAAGGGCGGGGCGATCGAGCCGCCGCCGGAGACCCGACAATGGCGGTTCCGTTTCTCGGAAACTGACCGCTGGCAGGGAAGCCTGGAGCAGCTTTGGGTTTGGCAGAACTACCTCGACCTGGAGCAGGGCAAGGCAGATCATGCCAACCTTGCGCCGTTTGTGACGACGGTTGAAACGGTGCTGGGCGCTGGAAGGAGTATCACGATCAAAGAGGGCCGCGCGCTCGTGCCGACCAGTTGGCGCGACGAGACGAACAATCCGGCCCAAGTGCGCCTGGATCAGCTGCCTTCAGGTGAACAGCAAGTTCTCTTGTTATTTGGCGAACTTGCCAGGCAACGCCGGACCGGTGCGGTGATCGGCATTGATGAGGTAGAGAACAGCCTGCATCCCACGCTGCAGCGCCTGGTGATGTGGAATCTGCACCGGATCGCCCGCGAGTGGCAGGCGCAAGTCATTGTCGCAACGCATTCGTTGGAGGTGATCCACTCGGTACGCGGGGGCGCCTTCATCAATCTGGACTTTCCAGAGGATCGCTTCAACCTGCCGGCGCCGACAAACGGTGGGGAGGGGGCATGACCAGTTATCCCATCATCAGCGACATTGAGATGCGGTGGCGGGCTTCTGGCAGCGGCGTGTGCGTGATCGTGGAAGGGCAGACCGAGCA
>CAZYHE010000217.1:0-7513 GCA_964647225.1 uncultured Anaerolineales bacterium | reverse complement strand
ATAGTGCAAGGCCCCATCAAGAGACTCACCCTGCGCATCCCAGTGACCCTGATCGCCCAAGCCCAGCAGCGGGCGGGCATGACGCGGCGGTCACTCAATCGTTTCATTGTGGATGCCGTCGAACAACAAGTAGTTCGCCTGGATGCAACCGGGGATTCACATGCGGAGCGCGTTCGGGCATTGCTCAAAGAGGAGGGGCTGCTATCGGATCCACCTGGCGGGGAATGGCAGAAGCCCGCCGCGGGCGCATCGCTCCTCACCTATGAGGAACTATGGGAGAGGTTGAAAGGCCAACGCCCGCTTTCCGCAGATATCATCGAGATGCGGGGCGATCTTTAGCAATGGATTACTATTTCGACTCCAGCGCCCTGGTCAAGCTCTACGTCCCGGAAACAGGCAGTCAGTGGGTTAAGCAATTGGTCACGGAACGGCTTCCATTGGGCGAACTACGCCACACCATCTTGATGTCGCGCATCGCCATCGTGGAGACAGCCGCCGCTATTGCCCGGCGTCGACGCACGGGCGAACTGACTATTGAGCAACAGGCATTGCTTTACAGACGTTTGCTCGAAGATGCCCAGCATCGATTTCAACTTCTTGAAGTGGACGGCAGATCACTGGATCTGGCAGCCGACTTGACCCAACACCACCCATTGCGCGGTTACGACGCAGTACATCTGGCCGCGGCCTTGCGCCTGCGCCGCGTGCTGGTGACCGCGGGCCTGCCCGCGCCGATCTTCGTTTGTGCGGATGCTAATCTCTGTGCAGTGGCGCTGACCACGTAGTTGGCGGTAGACAACCCGAACGATCACCCCTGATCTCGCTCCGTATCAACAGTTACCTTTCCTGCCGCGCGTGGATGACCGGCTTGACCTTCGCCAACGTCTCGATGTCGGTGTGGCAATAGATCACCAGCCCGTCGGCGCCGAGTTGTGGCTCCGGCTCGCACTTTTCGCACAATTCGCTCGCTTTGCGCGGGCAGCGCGTGTGAAAGCGACAGCCGCTCGGCGGGTTGATGACGCTGGGCACCGCGCCTTGCAGCCGGATGCGTTTTTGCTCCGCCGTGGGGTCGGGAACCGGCACGGCCGAGAGAAGCGCCTCGACGTAGGGATGATACGGCGGCTTGAAGATCTGCTCGGTCGGCCCGAACTCGACCATCTTCCCCAGGTACATCACCATGATATAATCGCACAGGTAGCGCACCACGCTCAGATCGTGCGAAATGAACATCAGGCTGGTTCCGTAACGCTGCTGGATGTTGAGCAGGGTGTTGAGCACCGAGCTTTGCACCGACACATCCAGCGATGACACCGGCTCGTCGCAGAGCACCAGTTGCGGCCGCGAGGCGAACGCGCGGGCAATCGCGACGCGCTGCTTCTCGCCGCCGCTGAGCTGCCCCGGCTTGCGATCCAGGTAGGTCTCGTTGAGCTTCACCGCCTTCAACAGCCGGCGCACCTCGGCTTCGATCTCGCTGCGCGGCACGACCTGCGAAACCTGGAGCGGCCGGCTGATGATCTGGCGGATCGTCTGCATGGGGTTGAGGGTCGAATCGGGATTCTGGAAGACCATTTGCAGTTCGCGCAGCACCGCGGTGTCGCGCTTCTCCACCACATCGGTCACATCCACGCCCAGAAACTCCATCTGGCCCCCGCCCGGCTCCACCAGGCCGGCCACCGTCTTCGCCAGCGAGGTCTTGCCGCAGCCGCTCTCGCCCACCACGCCGAGGATGCTGCCCGGCCGGATGTCGAAGGTGAGATCGTCCACGGCCTTGACCTGCCGGTCGCCCTGGCGGGTGAGCAGTTTCTTGAGCCAACCTGTCTTCTGGACGTAAGTCGCCTTGAGGTGATCTACCTTCAGCAGCCGTTCGTCCGCCGCGGGCTGGGGCCGGCTGACCATCGGCAGCTCATCCCCCGGCTCCGCCACGATCTTCGGTTCCGCCGCGACGACCTGACGCCAACGGAAGCAGCGCGCCCAGCGATTCGGCTCCGTTTCTTCCAACGCCGGACGCGCTGCACGGCAGCCCGCGTCGTCGCTGTAGCCGCAGCGCGGCTCGAAGATGCAGCCCTGCGGCAGGTCGAGCGGGGATGGCACCTGGCCGGGGATGGGCGAGAGCGCCACGGCTTCTTTGCCTGTCGTCAGGGTCGGCACGCAGCGGAGCAGGCTCTTGGTGTAGGGATGTTGCGGCCGGAGGAAAAGGTCTTCGACGCCGGCCAACTCCACCAGTTCACCGGCATACATCACCGCCACGCGGTCGCACACCCGCGCCACCACGCCCAGATTGTGGCTGATGTAGAGGATCGCGGAATCGAACTCCTTGCGCAGGTTCTCGATCAGATCCAGCACGGTCGCGGCCACCGTCACATCGAGCGCGGTCGTCGGCTCGTCCATGATCAACAGGCTCGGATTGCAGAGCAGCGCCATGGCGATGACGATGCGCTGCTGCTGGCCGCCGGAAATCTGGTGCGGGTAACGTTGCATCACCTCTTCGGGATCGGGCATGTTGACCTTGTGCAGCGCCTCCAGACACCGCTGGCGCGCCTGCGGCAAAGTCATGGCCTGATGCACGGTCAGCACCTCGGTCAACTGTTCGGCGATGGTCAGGACCGGGTTCAGTGTCGCCATCGGGTCCTGGTAGACCATCGCCATGCGGCTGCCGCGGATGCTGCGCAGCGCCTCATCTTTCATCGCCAGCAGGTTTTGGCCCTCGAACCAGACGCGGCCGCCGACGGCCCTGGCGTTGGCGCCCAGGTAGGCCATCACCGCCAGCGCCGTGGTGCTCTTGCCGCAGCCCGATTCGCCCACCAGGCCCAGCGCCTCGCCCCGGTTGAGGCTGAACGATACGTTCCGCACCGCGGGCACATCCCCTTTGCGGGTGGTGTACGACACTGAAAGGTCATCCACCCGCAGGACCGGCTCTGGGCCGGCTCCGTTCCCTGCTGCCATACTTCCCCCTATGATCGTCGCGCGGCGGCGTTGACGCCATCGGCGAACAAATTCAGCCCCACCACCAGGCTGGAAATCGCCAGCGCCGGGGCAATGGCGATCCAGGGCGCGGTGATCATCCAGATGCGGCCCTCGGCCACCGAGCGGCCCCAGTCGGGGTCGGGCGGCGGCAGGCCCAGCCCCAGAAAGCCCAACGTGCCGATGGCGAAGGCGGCATACCCCACGCGCAAACAGGCGTCAATGACGACCGGCCCCAGGCAATTGGGCAAGATCTCGCGAAACATGATGTAGGCCGCGGACTCGCCGCGCAGGCGCGCGGATTGCACGTATTCGCGGTTGCGCACATCGAGCACCAGGCTGCGCACCAGTCGCGCCACCCCCGGAAAGCCGCCGACAGTGATCGCAACCACGACATTGACGCGCGAAGGGCCGAGCGCGGCGATGATGATCATGTAGAGCAGCAGCGTCGGGAACGCCATCGTCGCGTCCAGCAGACGCATCAGGATGTCGTCAATCACCCCGCCGAAGTAACCGGCCACCAACCCCAGGGTGATGCCCGCGATGGAGGCGCAGAGCACCGCAAGCGGCGCCAGGAGCAGGATCGGCTGGCTGCCGAACAGCAGCCGGCTGAGCACGTCGCGGCCCATTTGGTCGGTGCCCAGCAAATGCGCCAGCGAAGGCGCTTCGTTGATTTTGCCCAGGGTGGCGTTGGGCGGGTAGCCCACCAGGATCGGCGCCAGAAAACTGACGACGACCCAGAAGATGACGATCCAGAAACCGGCGGCCGCCCACGGATAGTTCAGGAACGCGAACGGGCCGGCGCGCAGTTCGCGCCCGCGCGCCCGGAGGCTTGCACTGACACTGTGCAGGGCCAACCGTGGACCGGACGTTCTGGTATCTGATGCGATAGTCATATGCTGACTCCCAAGTCAAGCGTAGCAGTTACGATTCCGCCGTAGCGGAGCATCCTGAGCGAAGCCCGCTGGTTTTCGCGGGCGTAGTCGAAGGATGCGCAGCGGTCATCTCGTTTTATCGCCGCATCGTTCGACTGAGCTTACGACGAAGTCCTTCGACTGCGCACGGCAAACGTCGCCGTGCTCCGCTCAGGATGCTGATGTTGCGCTGACAGTTGACAAGCTACGAATAACGTATCCGCGGATTCAGATAGATATAGATGAAATCCGCCGCCAGTTGCGTTGACGTGGCGATGAAGGTCATGAAGAGCGCGCCCGCTTCGATCAACGCGACATCCTTGTTCAGCGATGCCTGCAGCAGCAGCGATCCCAGGCCGGGGAAGCCAAACAACGTCTCGACCACCACGATGCCGCCGATCAGCCAACTGATGTGCAGCATAATGACGGTGATCGGCGCCAGCAGCGCATTTTTGAGCGCGTGCTTGAAAACAACCTGGCGATAGGGCAGCCCTTTGAGCAGCGCGGTCCGAATATAAGGCGTCGCCATCACCTCGACCATGCTGGCGCGCGTCATGCGGGCCACGTAGCCCGCTTCGGCAAAGAAAAGCACCGCGATGGGCATGATCAGCTTCAGCGGATTTTGCAGGATATTGCTCTCGGTGGTCAGCGCGCTGATGCCGGGCAGGATCTTGAGCTGGATCGAGAAAATCACGACCAGGATCACCCCCAACGCAAAAGACGGGGCCGAAGTGGTGATGAGACTTGCCAGCGTGATGATCCGGTCGGCCAGTTTGTTTTCTTTCAGGCCGGCCCACAATCCCAGGAGCAACGAGAGCGGCATAATGAGCACGAACGCGATGCCCGCCAGGATGGCGGAGTTGCCGACGCGGCGCAGCATGACTTTCGCGACCGGCGCGCCGTTCTGGAGCGAGTAACCCAGGTCGCCGCGCAGCAGCCCGCGGCGCACCAGCTTGGGCGGATTGCAGCCGGCCGGCAAGATCTGCTCGCCCACGACATCGCGGATCGGCGGGATCCAGTCATCACCGATCAGCCAGATGACATAGCGCACGGAGGCCGGGCAGTTGAACCCAAACTGCTCCTTGAAGGCCGCAATCGTCTCCGCGGTCGCGAACTGGCCGAGGAAGTTGCGCGCCGGATCTATCGGCACCACCTCGCTGACGAAGAACACCACCATGGACACAATTAGCATCGTCAGCAACATCAACGATACGCGTCTGAGGACGATCTCCCCCATGTGAAATCCTCCGTGCGGTCTGTGGGTCAGGCCGCCGGTTGCAGCGAACGCTTCACCGGCAGAAACCTCAGCAACGGCAGGCCCAGCAACGGGATGACGGCGCAGACGGCAAAGGCCGTGTGCATCCCGAACAGATCGCCCAGCCGGCCGGTGATGAGCACAGCCGACGAGCGGATGAGGAAACTGAGCGCCATGTAAAATCCATTCGCCAGCGAGCGGTTGTTGGGGAAGCTCTCTTGCACGATCGCCATCACCACCGGCGTGATGGAGAGCGAAGTGAGGCCCAAGATGAGCAACAGCGGAAAGCGCACCCAGCCCGAGGCGGTCAGAAACAGGAACATGAAGAAGGACGTGGGCAAAATGGACAGCGACAGCATCCGCCGCCGCCCCAGGCGATCGCTGAGCGTGCCGCCGAACAGCGCGCCCACCACGCCGGCCGCCTGCAAGACGGAGAGTGACACGCTCGCCAGCCAGAATGATTCCCCCTCGTCGTGCAGCAGGATGGGCAAGTAGGTCACGAGCGCGCTGCTCATAAAGACCTGGATGACAATGATGCCGATCAGCACCGCCAGCAGCCGGCGCTTGCCCCGCAGTTCGGCGCGCAGCGTTGACTTCGGGCGGGCCTGCGCGGCTCTGTGCCCCGGCGGCTCCTTCAGCGTTAGCAGGAGGGCCAGCGAAGCCAGCACCCCGCCGATCATCAGCCACGGTGTATTATGCACCCCCCAGGTCGTGATCACGATGCCGATGACCAGCGGCCCGATGAAACGGCCCGACTCGCCCCCCACCATCCAGATGCTCATCCCCATGCCGAGCTTGCGCTTGCCAGACACGTCGCCAGTCATCACGGGGCCGACCGCGTGAAGACAGGCGGAACTGAGGCCGGTGATGGTCAGGAGGATCGCCAACATCAGATAACTTGGGGCTACGCCCAACAGGCTCATCGCGATGGCGGTCACAGCCGGAGCCAGGATCACGAAATAACGCACGCTGAACTTATCGGCCAGCCCACCGATCAACGGCTGCGCCAGCGAGGCCTCTTGCATGAACACCGAGAGCAGGCCAGCCTCGGTGTTTGAGAGGCCCAGGGTCTGCTTGAAAATCACCAATAAGGGTGCCAGGAAGGCGGTGTAGCTATCGTGAACCCCGTGCCCGGCGGCAATGGTGGCAACGCGTCCGGCCTGGAAGGTATCTGCGCCGGCAGCCGGGCTGGCCGCGCCGGCCGTCTCTATCGCGATGGATTGATTGACAGCGGTCAAAACGTCACCTCGGAATAAGGATGGTCAGCCAACTTTCCGGATGCGACACAAACCGGCGCGCAACGGCGGGCAGGCGAGCACCGGATCGCACGCCTGGTCGTCGGTCAGGAGGTTGGCATTGGCTTCCGCCCAGCCGTGGAGCAGGCTGACGATCCCCGGATGAATTTCGGGCGTCACCCCGGCCTTAAGGCGGATGGCGCCGCGCGGGCTGGCGATCTCCACGCAGTCGCCGTCGGTCACGCCATACGCCTGGGCCGTCGCCGGGTGGATTTCGGCCAGCGGCTCCGGGTCGAGGCGGCGCAATTTGGACAGTTGGCGATGCTGCGAATGGGTATAGGCCGACGAGCGCCGGCCCGCGGTCAGCACCAGCGGAAAGGCCGCGGCCACCTCCGGGGCGCTGATGGGGCTTTCGGCCGGCTCGGTGTAAGCCGGCAGCGGGTCGCAACCGGCCGCAGCCAGCACCGTCGAGTAAAGTTCGACCTTGCCCGTTGGCGTGGCGAAGCCTTGCACCCGATAACCGCCGCAGGAATGCACCATCCCGCAAGGCAGCCCGCTCGGGTTCGCCTTGAGGTCGGCGGTTGTAACGCCTGACGGAGCCAACAGCGCGTCCGCAGCCGCCACTTCGTCGGCCCAGGGATAGAAAGCGCCATACCCCATCCGCCGGCCCAGTTCGGCCCAGAAGCGCCAATCGGACCACCGTTCGCCAGTCGGTAAAGCGGCCGGCCCAAGCAGCGCATACCACTGGGGGCGGTCGGCGCCAAATGGCCCGGCGCGCACCACGAGTTGTGGCCGTTCCAGGCTATATGCGGCCGGCAGCACCAGGTCGGCCAGTTGCGCCGTGGCCGTCAGATGCAGATCCATGACGACCAGGAAATCCAGTTTGCGCAATGCAGCCGACACGCGCTGTGTGTTGGGCCAGGTGAGCGCCGGATTGCCGCCGGCGGCGATCAGCGCTTTCACCGGATAGGGCCGCTCGTCCAGGATCGCATCGAGCAGCGCATCGCCCGGCACAAAACCGGCGTACTCCAGGAAGATCGGGTAGCGGTCGGCGCCCAGCGGCTTGACGCCGGCTGGTCGCAGCTCGCGCAACGTCAGATCGGCCAGCGGCAGGCGATCCAGCAGCACGTTGCCGCCGGGCACATCCA
>CAZYHE010000216.1:0-7529 GCA_964647225.1 uncultured Anaerolineales bacterium | reverse complement strand
ATCGGCGCAAAGTGGGCCTCGAACGCGGCCGGCTCGCCCGTAGCGGCCACCCGGCTGTAAATATCGAGGAAGGGCGCCTGGCCCGTGCCGTACACCGCCGATGCCAATGCGCCGGCGGCCTGGCTGCGCGGGATCCCCGTGATCCGTTCGAAGGCCGGGTTGACATCGAGGATGCGGTAGTCCACCGCCTGGCCGTTCTCGAAGATCACTTCATCCACGCAGCAGGCCGCAGCCATGTTCTCGAAGATCGCCCGATAGCGCGCCTCGCTCTCTTGCAGCGCGGCTTCGGTCTGCATCCGCGCGGTCATGTCGCGCGTGATCCCCTCAACCGCCACGAGCTGGCCGGCCGCATCGTAGACCGGCACAACCTTGCTTTCCATCCAGCGAGTGACGCCATCCTTGCTGATCCAGCGCATGGTGAACGGCTGGTCGGGCGCAGAGAGCGTCGCCATGAAACCGGCTATCATGGGCCGATCCGCCGGATGCACCAGGTTCAGCATCAAATCCGGGTCGGCATAACACTCTGCGGGGCTGTAACCGGTGAGCTCCTCGACCACCGGGTTGATGTAGGTCAGGCGCATTTCGGGGACCAGACCGTAGCGAAAGATGATATCGCGCGCGTTGTCGGTCAGCCGCCGGTAGCGCGCTTCGCTCTCGCGCAGCGCAGCCTCCGCCCGTTTGCGCTCGGTAATGTCAAGCGCCGTGAACGACACCCCACGAGTCAGATCTGCGGGATCCAGGGCCGCTGAACTGAGCAAAATGTCAATGATGGCGCCATCTTTGCGCCGCCAACGGGTTTCCACCGTACCGGAACCGCTTTGCGCAATCTGGCGATATTTCTCGTCGCCGACGAAATCATAGTCTGCATCCGTCGGATAGAGAAAGCGCGCGCTCCGACCGAGCAGCTCTGCACGGGCATAGCCCGTCATTTCACACAAGGTGTCGTTGGCATCCTGGATCATCCGATTGATGACCATACCTATACCAGCCGGGGCGGCCCGGTAGATGCTGTTCAACTTGGCGGCCTGTTTGCGCTCCAATGCCTCCGCATGTACGCGCGCGGCCAACTGCTGCTTGAGTTCGCGCGTGCGTTCGGCCACCAGCGCGGCCAACCGCTCCTGCTCGGACCGCTGCGCCCGGTTGGCGGCCTTGATCTTGGCCATGACCCGAATTTGGGCCACCAGCTCGATCTCATCCAGCGGCTTGGCGAGGAAGCCCTCGGCGCCGGCCTCCAGCGCCTCCATGCGGTTCTTCCGGTCGCTGCGCAGCGCGGTCAGGAAGACCACCGGGATGGCTGCCGTGCGTTCGTCCGCCTTCAGCGCCCGGCAGACGGCGAAGCCATCCATCTCCGGCATGATGATGTCGAGCAGGATCACATCGGGGTCCTCGGCGCGCGCCAGCGCGATGCCGGCCGGGCCGCTGGCCGCGGTGAGCACGCGGGCGGCCGGCAGCGCGTCGCGCAACACGGCCTTCAGGGTGATCAGGTTGTCGGGCAGGTCGTCAACCGCCAGGATTTTCAAGACTTCAGGCGCCATCGAATCCTCCATCAGTCATTGTCCAGACCTTTAGGGTCTACGAGACCCTAAAGGTCTCCCTTTGCAAACATGCGCGCCACCGCGGCCAGCAGCTCGGCCTTGCTGACGTCCCCTTTTTGGATCAACTGCTGGATGTGGTTGCCGGCCAGGGTGCTCAGTTCTTCGCGCGTCACGTGCCGGGCCGTCAGGATCAGCACCGGGAGCTGCGCGGTGGCCGGGGTGCTGCGCACCGCCCGCAGCACGGCGAAGCCGTCCACCTCCGGCATCATCAGGTCGAGGATCAGCGCGTCGGGCGGTGCTTGGGCGATCTGCGCCAGCGCCGCGCGGCCGTCCCGCGCCACGCTGATCTCGTAGCCCTGCCCGGCCAGGCTGTCGCAAATCTGGATGATGGCCGGCTCGCTGTCTTCCACCAGCAAGATGCGGCGCGGCGCCCCGGCGCCCGCCGGGGCGGGTCGTTCTGCTTCGGAATTTGGCATCGCGGCTTGAGCCGGTTGCCGGCGCGCCCCAGAGAGACCGGCTGAAGCCTCGATACCGGACACTCCTGATCCCGCCCTGGCGCCCGCATCCCAGCTCAGCGGCAGCATCACCGTGAAGGTGGAGCCGCGGCCCGGCGTGCTCGCCACCGCGATCTCGCCGCCCAGCAGCGTCGCGTACCTCCGGGCGATCGCCAGCCCCAGCCCGGCGCCGCCGTACTTGCGCGCCGCGCTGTCGTCGGCCTGGCGAAATTCGTCGAAGATCTGGGGCAGTTGGTCGGCCGCGATGCCGATGCCGGTGTCGGCCACGGCGATTTGCAGTGTCGCGGCCTGGGCCGTCGCGCGCACCGTCACCTGGCCGGCCTCGGTGAACTTCACCGCGTTGCCGATCAGGTTTTGCAGGATGTGCCGGCACTTGGCCCGGTCGCTGCTGAGGGGCGGCAGACCGGCGGGCACGTCGTTGCGCAGCGCGATCCCCTTCTCCCGCGCCTGCGGTTCGATCATCTCGACCACTTCGGCGACCAGGTCGCGCGGGGCAAAGCTCTCCAACACGATTTCTTCCCGGCCGGCTTCGATGCGCGACAGGTCGAGGATGTCGTTGATGAGCGTCAGCAGGTGCCTGCCGTTGCGCTCGATCACTTCCAGGTAGCTGAACTCTTCTGCGGGGATCATCGTTGCCAACCGCCGGCGCAGCACGCCCGTCAGAGCGATCACCGAGTTGAGGGGGGTGCGCAGCTCGTGGCTCATGTTCGAGAGGAAACGGCTCTTCAGCCGGTTGGCCTCGTCCAGTTGTTGCTTTTGCAGCCCCAACTCGATGTTCTGCCCGGTCAATTCGGACGCCTGCGCGGTCAACTCGGCTCCCTGCGCCATCAACTCCTGCTTCTGCGCGGTCAACTCGGACGCCTGCGCCATCAACTCCTGCCCCTGCGCGGCCAGTTCCCGGTTCTGGCCTTCGAGTTTCACAGAGAAGGCGTGGAGTTGGCGGTGCGCCAGCACGCCGTTGAAGCGGGCGGTCAACACGCTCCAGATGTCATTCACCAGCCGGACCGTCGCCGGGGGATAGGTGCGGATGCTGGCGAGGGAGATCACCGCCACGACCTGGCGCTCGGCCAGGATCGGGATCGTCAACAGCGCGGCCGGCCGGAAATCGCCGCTGGCGGTGGCGAAGGTGAAGCGGGTCTGCGGCGGGATCTCGCTGAGGTGCTGAATCTGCCGCGCGGCCAGCGCCGCGCCGAACTCCCCCTCCGGCTCGGTCGCGCTGAATGCGGCGCGGCCTCCCGCAGCCAGCCCGATGGAGGCAAAGTGCTCGAAGGCGGTGCGGGCCTCGTTCAGCAGATAGAGCGCCGCCACCTGCGACCCGGTGTGTTCGATCAGTTCGGCCAGCAGCGCGGGGCCGAAATCGGCCAGCTCCACCTCGCGCAGCATCACCTCGGCGATGTCCGCGGCGTCGGCGCGGCTTTGCATCTCGGCCTGCACGGTGCCGGCCAACGCATTGAACGCCGAAGCCAACCTGGCCAGCTCGTTGCCCGACGCGGCGGCATAGCGGCTGCGCGCATCCAGGCGGCCCGCGCGATACTGCTCCGCCACCGCGGTCAGCTCGCGCAACGGCTGGCGGATGCCGCGCAGCAGAAGATAGCTGATCGCCAGCGTCAGCAGGAGGATGCCGCCCAACGTCAGCGCCAGCCGCGACCGCAGGGCGTCACGATCGGCCTGCGCATCGGCGTAGAACTGGTCACCGCGCGCCGCGGCGAAATCGCTCACCTTCTGGAGCGCGGCCAGCGTCAGATCCACGTGGTGGCCGCCGGCCCCGGTCGGCCTGGTGCGCCGCACCGCTTCGGCGGTCTGGCCGGCGCGCAGCAGCCGGATCGTCTCATCGCGGATCGCCTTCCACTCCATGAAAGCCTGTTCGGCCGCCTCGATGTCGTCGCGCGGCCCGAGGAAGCGGTCGTAGACGATGCTGAACTGCCGGTGGGCGTCCGCTTCGTAGCGGTCCAACTCTTGCCGCGCCCGCGTGATCTCCGCGTCGTTCTCGGCCAGCACGGCGTCCTTCATGGCGCGGTGCATCGCCAGGATGTCGGCCTTGATCTCGCCGACGGCGCGGCGCACCTGCAGCGGATGCTCATACAGCCCCTGGGTCTCCGCCCACAGGCTATCAACCTGCTGCCAGGCGACCGCGCCGAGCAGTCCGACCAGGGCCAGGATGACGCCCAGGCCGAGGAACAGTTGCGCGCCGATGGTCAGATCTTTCAGTTTCATGATTCACCTCGCTGCGTCGCCGGCAGTGTAAAGTAGAACGTGGCGCCCTGGCCCAGCGCGGATTCGACCCAGATGCGGCCGCCGTGGCGTTCGACGATCTTCTTGCAAGTCGCCAGGCCGATGCCGGCGCCCGGATACTCATCGCGCGTGTGCAGGCGTTGGAAGATGCCGAAAATGTGTTTGGCCTGGGCCGGGTCCATGCCGATGCCGTGGTCGCGCACCGCAAACTCCCAGACCGGCGCGGACGAGACCTTTGAGGTTTCCGAAACCTCAAAGGTCTGGCGGGCGGAGATATGCACGACGGGCGGCTCGGCGCCGTGAAACTTGAGCGCGTTGGCAATGAGGTTTTGGAAGACCTGGGCGAGTTGGGCTTCGTCGGCCAGGACGGTGGGCAACGGATCGTGGGTGACGACCGCGTTGCTGTCCTCGATGGCAAGTTGCAGGCTGCGCAGCACGCCGGTCAGCAGCGCCTCGCAGTCGGTGGGGGCGAATGGGCTGGCCCAGGTCGCCACGCGTGAGAGGTCGAGCAGCCCCTCGATCATGGCCCGCATGCGCGTGGCGCCGTCCACCGCATAGCCGATGAACTCGTCGGCGCTGGCATCGAGACGGCCCTTGGTGTCTTCGGCCAGCAAGCCCAGAAAGCCGGTGACCATGCGCAGCGGCTCTTGCAGATCGTGTGAGACCACGTAGGCAAACTGCTGCAGGTCGGCGTTGGAGCGTTCCAGGTCGGCTTTGGCCTGGCGCAGCGCATCTTCGGTCCGCTTGCGCTCGGTAATATCCGCGAAGATCACCGCGAATTGTCGCGGTGCGGAGGAGAAGGCCGCGATTTCATAGTAGCGGTTCAGTTGCGGAGAGAACTCCTCAAATCGAATCGGTTTGCCAGTGAGCGCCACCCGGCCATAGGTCTCAATCAATGAGGTCTGTTCGATGCCAGGCAAGACCTGCGTAACGGGCCGGCCGATCACTGCGCCGGCGTTCAGTCCAGTCAACTCCTCAAACGCCCGGTTGACTTGAAGGAAAACATAATCAACCGGCTGGTCGTGGGCATCCGTCACGATTTCGTGGAGCGAAAGACCGTTGAGAGAATTCTGAAATAGATCGCGATACTGTTTCTCACTCTCACCGAGCGCCGCTTCGACCTGCCGGCGTTCGACGACATCGCGCCGCAACTCACCATTGACGGCCTCCAGTTCTTGTGTCCGCTGCGCCACGCGCTGTTCCAGGCCGGTAAACAGCTCGCCCAACTGCGCCGCCATCCAATTGAATGATTCCGCCAACTCGCCCACTTCATCTCGGCGCTTGACTGTGACCTTTTGATCCCACCGGCCTTGCGCCAACTCCTTCGCTGCCGCGTTCAAGCCGAGAATCGGCCGCGTGATGCGATCAGCCGTGTGGATGCCCAGGACCAGGGCGGCCAGGGCGGCGATGACGCACAGAAAAATCGTGGTGCGCGTGTTGGCCGTGACCCGCGCCAGGAAGTCGGACTCGGGCACGCCAACCACCAGGAGCCAATCCAGCCCATGCGGGTCGCGCAGGCCCGCCGTGCTGACGAAGTACCGCTGTCCGGCCACATCAATACGCGTCTGGTAATCGGCGGGGATGGCGCTCAGGTCAGCAAATTGCGCGGTCAGATGCCCCGCCGCCGCCCGCGTGAACGGCTCGTCGCTCTCCGTCGCCTTGAAACGCACGAAATCGGCGCTGTTCTGGCCCTGGCGGATCGGTTTTTCGGGCGCCGAAGATGCGACCAGCAAGCCCGCGCGTTCCATGAGAAAGACCCGGCCGGATTGGCCGATCTTCAAGCTGGCGAGGAAGTCTCCGATGTACCTGAGGGAGAGCGCGGATTGTTGCACGCCGAGCAGCACGCCGGTGTCATCATAGATCGGCAGCACGGCCGTGATGCCGATGTTCGTTTGGGAAGCCCAGACATAGATCGGACTCCAGGCCGCCTTGCCGGCCTTCGCGCCAGCCTGGTACCACGCACGCGTGCGGGCATCATAGTTCGGGGTTTCGGTCAGGACTTGAAGCGGTTTGCCCTGGCTGTCAAGCAGGTCGACGCGGTATGTATTGTCAACGGCGCGCTGCATCACGCCGCTTTCGTATGTATTGCCATCCCGTCGTCCGACCCCAACATATTCCCCGCTCGCCTCGACGCCGATGGCGACCGTCATCACCGGATCGAACGCACGCAATTGCTGGATGTACTGTGCGCGCAGGCGCGCCAGGTCTGCGATGCCGGCGGGATTCTGACGGACCATGTCCACGTTCAGCCGGTTGAGCATGTGGGGCATCGCCAGGTAATCGCCCAGTTTCTGCGCGACGCCGACAAGGGTCTGGTCCTGGAGTTGATACGCCAGATCCTCCGCCGCGCGCTGCCCATTCTGTAGCGAGATCGCGCCGATCAGCCCCGCCGTCAGAGCCACCAACAGGATGAACAGCGATGTGAGCATCGTGCGCAAAGATAGTATCGGGCGGATATTCCCGCGCATCGTAACCTCTCGACTCTTATCGCACTCGGACAGATGTTCCGGTCTTCTGAAAAACGGCCGCCGGCGGGATAAGCGGCGCAAACCCGCCGGCCTGTTCGACCATCGCCCGTTCCGCCTCGCCAACCACGAGGTAGCCGCCGGGCGCCAGGCAGCCGTGTAACCGCTCCAGGATCAACCGGCGCACATCGGGCCGGTAATAGATGAGCACATTGCAGCAGAAGATCAGATCGAAGTCGCCGAAGATGCTGGCCGACGGGCAGGTCGAGCGCGGATCGAGCAGGTCGTAGACCGAGAAATCCACCCGCGCCCGGAGCCGCGGGAGGAGCGTGAACGTATCGCCCTGCCCGGAAAAACAAGTGCGGAGATGCCGCAGCCGCACGTTTTGCAGCGTCGCGGCCTCATACATCCCCTGCCGCGCCGCGGTCAACTCGGCTTCGACGATGTCACTGGCGAAAATGCGGCAGGGGGCCAGCTCGTCCAGCAGGATGGCGGCCGAATACGCCTCCTGCCCCCCAGCGCACCCGGCCGACCAGACCCAAAGCTCCGGCCGGCCCGTCTTTGCCCGTTCTTGCGCCAGGCTGGGCAACACCAGGGCTTCCAGGAGCGCGAACGCGAGGGGGTTGCGGAAGAATTCGCTGTAGGTGATGTGCAGACTGCGGCAAAAAGCCTCTGCCTCCGCGGGGTCCCCGGCCAGGCGGTCGAGATAAGCCGCGGCGCTCCCGCCGCCGAGGGCGGCCAGCCGCCTTTCGAGTGACTGCGCCAGGAACGCGGCATCATAC
>CAZYHE010000215.1:0-7553 GCA_964647225.1 uncultured Anaerolineales bacterium | reverse complement strand
GATCACGATCAACTACCGCGAGAGCTACAACCTCTTCGCCTGCTCCGGCATCCTGTTCAACTACGAAAGCCCGCGCCGCGGCCTGGAATTCGTCACCCGCAAGATCACGCACGCGGTGGCGCGCATCAAGCTGGGGATGTCGAGCGAGCTGCGCCTGGGCAACCTGGAAGCGCGGCGCGATTGGGGCTATGCGCCCGATTACGTCCACGCCATGTGGCTGATGCTCCAGCAAGATCATCCCGACGACTACGTGGTCGCCACCGGCGAGACCCACTCCGTGCGCGAATTCTGCCAGGTCGCCTTCGATCATGTGGGCCTGGACTGGGAAAAATACGTGACGGTTGACCCGAAATTCTATCGTCCGGCCGAAGTGGATCTGCTGGTGGGTGATCCGAGCAAGGCCGGCCGCGTGCTGCATTGGGAGCCGTCCGTCACCTTCCAGCAACTCGTGCGCATCATGGTGGACGCCGATCTGGCGATCTTGCAGCAGATGGGGAACCATACGCCGCAGGTGGGGTGAGGAAAGCGATGAGCCTGCGCCGGTTGCCGAGAGAAAGGTAGGGATTCAATGACCGCTGGAATGATCTCCCTTCCCGTGCCAGAACCGCTCTATCGGCGACTCGAACGGGTCGCCCAGATGACCCAACGTTCAGTCGCCGAAACGTTGGCTTCGGCAATTGCCATCGCCGTGCCGCCTGCAGCAGACCTGCCCGACGCGCTGGCTGATGAATTGGCGGGAATGGCATGGTTGAGCGACAAGATGTTGCGCTCCGCCATCCGCCCCACCTTCACGCGCGCACAGCAAAAGCGACTAGCCGAGATCAACGACATCCAGGATGAACGTCCGCTCGCTTACGCTGAACGGGTCGAGCAAGCACATCTTCTGGCCGAATACGAACGTTCCATGTTGCGGCGTGCGCAAGCGTTTATGATCTTGGCGCAACGCGGTTATCGCACGCCGAACTACAACGAGCTGGCGTCCAACTGATGAGCCGGCGTGTTGTGCCTGAAGCATTGCGGCGCTGGTTGGAGACGCTCGGGGAGCGCTGCGAGTATTGCGGCACATCGGAATGGGTCACGGGAATGTCGCTGGAAGCTGACCACATCCAGCCGCTTGCCAAGGGCGGCGCTGCCAGCAAGGAGAACTTGTGTCGGGCCTGCTCCCCATGCAATACGAGCAAGGGGGATCGAACAGAGGCAACCGATCCGGTGACCGGCCAGGCGGGACCTCTGTTCAATCCACGGCGCCAGAAGTGGTCTGAGCAGTTTACATGGAGCGAGGATGGCACGCGGGTCATCGGCCTTACCGCGTGCGGTCGAGCCACCATCGAGGCATTGCAGATGAACAATGCGCGCGTCTTACGCGCACGCCGGTTATGGGTAGCGGCTGGTTGGCATCCACCGGCAGATTAGTTCACAGACACGCGTGGGAGACTTTATGTCCGACATCATTTTCGGGACCGACGGCTGGCGCGCCAGCATTGCCGAGGACTACACCTTCGATAATGTGCGCCGGTGCGCGCAGGGCTTTGCCGACTATCTGAAAGCGATCTATGGGGCTGAGAGCGCGCGCGGCGCGGTGATCGGCGGGGACAAGCGGTTCCGGTCGGAAGACTTCGCGGCCGCGGCCGCCGAGGTGCTGGCCGGCAACGGCATCCCCGTCCATTTCTGCGGCGGCGGGATTCCAACCCCCGTCATCTCTTTCGGCGTGACCGAACGCGGGGCGTTGGGCGCGATCAATATCACCGCCAGCCACAACCCGCCGAACGACAACGGCTTCAAGGTGCGCGATCTGAACGGCGGCGCGATTGATCCGGCCGGGCTGAAGGCCATCGAGGCGCGTATCCCGGCCACGGTCGCGGGCGTCAAGCGGATGGAATTCGACGCGGCGCTCAAGGCGGGGCTGATCCGGCCATACGACCCGGTGCCAGCCTATGACGCGCGCATCCGCTTGCTGGTGGATGTCGAGGCGATCAAGGCGGCCGGGTTCACCGTGCTGGTGGACAATATGTGGGGCAACGGCGCGGGCCACCTTTCGCGTTTGCTGGCCGGGGGGAAGACCCGCCTCGTCGAATACCACGCCGACCGGAACCCCATCTTCCCGGAAATGAAGCGGCCGGAGCCGATCCCGCCGAACGTGGACGCGGGCCTGGCGAAGGCCCGCGAAATCGGCGCGGATGTGGTCTGCATCATGGATGGCGACGCCGATCGTTGCGGACTGGGCGATGAGCACGGGCAGTTCGTGGATCAGTTGCGGGTCTATGCGCTGCTGGCGATGTACCTGTTGGAGGTGCGCGGCGAGCGCGGCCCCATCGTCAAGACGCTCAGCACGACATCCATGCTCGACAAGCTCGGCGCGCGCTACGGCGTGAAGGTGGTGAACACGGGAGTCGGCTTCAAGTACGTTGCGCCGGCGATGATGGCGCACGATGGACTGATCGGTGGCGAGGAGAGCGGCGGCTACGCGTTCCGCGGCCACGTGCCCGAACGGGATGGCATCCTGGCGAACCTTTATCTGCTTGACCTGATGCGCCGCACTGGCAAGAAGCCGACTGAGTTGCTGGCGATGCTCTTCAGTCTGGTGGGCGGCGAGCATTACTACGACCGCATTGACACCCGGCTGCGCGACAACGAGATGAAACGGACGGCTAAAGCCAGGCTCGATGCGATCACGCCCGCGACCATCGGCGGCCTGCGCTGCACCGGGAAGGACACCACCGACGGCTACAAGTTCATCCTGGAAGATGGCGGCTGGCTGCTCGTCCGTTTCTCCGGCACCGAGCCGCTGATCCGCGTCTATTGCGAGACGGTGCACGGAGACAAGGTCCAGGCGATTTTGCAGGATGGGTTGAAGCTGGCGGGATTGGCGTGACGGGGTGAAAAGGTAGCAAGGTGACGGGGTGTCAAGGTGAACGTGGTTAACCACCGTGTCACCATGCCACCGTGTCACCCTGTCAGGAGTACGCGTGTTCATTGACACCCACTGCCACCTCGACCTACCCCAGTTCGACCCCGACCGCGACGCGGTGCTGGAGCGGGCTGCGGCCGCCGGGGTGGGGCTGATCGTCGTCCCGGCGATTGATCTGGATTCGTGCCGGCGTGTGCTGGCCTTGGCCGACCGGTATCCGAATATCTACGCGGCTGTCGGGGTGCATCCGAACGATTGCGGGGATTTCGACGCCGGCACACTGGCGGCCTTGCGCGATCTGGCGCAGCATGCTAAAGTGGTGGCGATCGGGGAAATCGGGCTGGATTATTACTGGGAGAAGGTGGCACACGACCAGCAGAAAGCCGCGCTGGTGGCCCAATTGGCGCTTGCCGCCGAATTGCGGCTCCCGGTGATCCTGCACAGCCGCAACCCCGCCGGCGGCGCCGCGACGTGCAATGCGGATCTGCTGTGCGAGATCGCGCAAATGGGGCCGGAGATACGGAAAGCGGGCGGGGCGGATGCTATCATCGGTGTTTGGCACGCGTTTTCTGGAGACAAGACGGAAGCGGACCGCGCCATTGCGTCAGGTCTGGTGTTGGGCATAGGTGGGCCGGTCACGTTCCAGAATGCGCGCAGCCTACATGCCCTGGCGCCGCAGCTTCCCGCGGATCGGCTGATCCTGGAGACCGATGCGCCGTATCTGGCGCCGCACCCTCACCGGGGGCGGCGAAACGAACCGGCCTACGTGCCGCTGATTGCCGAGCGATTGGCGCAGTTATCAAACACGACTTCGGACGCGGTGGCTTTGGCGACAACGGCTACCGCAGGCAGATGTTTCGGGTTCGCGCGCGGTGCGTGATGTGTGCTCCCGGCTGGGCCACACGCCAACGTCACTTGTCATGCAGAATTCGCCATACAAGGCGCCGATGATCACAGACCTAGCGATTCTCACGCTCGTTCAGGATGATCTCCAACGCGTCGAGCGCAAAATGCGCTCGATCGGCACAGGGGCATATGAACCGCTGGCAGAGGCCTTTCTGGGATTGCTGCGCAGCGGCGGCAAGCGGTTGCGTCCGGCCGTCGCGCTGGCCGCGCACGGCCTTTTCCACAGCCGCGCCTCAGACAAGGCCGTGGCGATGGCCGCCGCGGTCGAGATGTTGCACAACGCGACCCTGGTGCATGATGACCTGATTGATGAGGCGATGGTGCGCCGCGGGATGACTACGCTGAACGCGGTTTGGAGCAAGGGCGCGACCGTCCTGGCCGGCGACTATCTGTTTGCGCGGGCCGCCGGTTTCGCCGCCGAAACAGAGAATGTGCAGGTCGTGCAGCTTTTCGCGGATACCCTGCGCGTCATCTGTGAAGGCGAGCTGCGCCAGTTGTTTTCGAGCCGGCAATGGCGCCAGCCGAAAGACAGCTACTATCCGCGGATTTTCGCCAAGACGGCCTCGCTGTTCGCCGCGGCCACGCGCTCCGGCGCGATGCTGGCCGGCGCTTCGCCCACCCAGGAACGCGCGCTCCACGATTACGGCTATAACATCGGCATGGCGTTCCAGATCGTGGACGACATCCTGGACTATGCCAGTGACGAAGCGACTTTGGGCAAACCCGTGGGCGGCGACCTGCGCCAGGGCATCTTGACCCTGCCGTTCTACTACTTCCTGCAAGCGCAGCCCGACCCGGAAGCGATCCTGAGCCGGTTGGAGGTTGGCGGCGCTGCAGGGCAGGATAATGGTTCTGGCGCGGACGCAACGGCCGAAATTGTGGCGCGTGTGCGAACGTCGGGGGCGATTCAGGAGGCGCAGGCGGAGGCGCGCGACTTCACCGAACGGGCAAAGGCTGCCCTCGCGATCTTCCCCGACGAACCGTATCGGCAGGCGCTTTGCGAACTGGCCGATTACGGCATCTCGCGCCACACTTGATCGGCGCCGGCCAGACGCCGCCCGTCCGCTCCCAAACCATGTTGCAGCCTTCTCCCGATCTCGGCCAAGCGCAGGCCACCCCCGACCTCTCGGTGGTGATCGTCAGTTGGAATGTGCGCGATCTGCTGCGGGAGTGCTTGCGGTCAGTTCTCAGGAGTCAGGAGTCAGGAGTCAGGAATCAGGAATCAGGAGTCAGGAGCCAGGAACCGGGAACGCTGATCCCTGACCCCTGTCCCCTGACCACTGAAATCATTGTCGTTGACAACGCGTCCGCGGATGGCAGCGCGGCGATGGTCGCGGCCGAATTTCCGGCCGTGCGTCTTATCGTCAGTTCGACCAATCGCGGCTTCACCGGCGGCAACAACTTAGGCCTGGCGGCGGCGCAGGGCCGCTATGTCTTCTTCCTGAATCCAGACACGGTCGCCAGCCGGGACGCCCTCGTCGCGCTGGTGGATTATTTGGAGACGCACGCCGATGTTGGCGTGGTCGGCCCGCAACTGCGCTATGGCGATGGCCGTCTCCAATCGTCACGCCGGCGCTTCCCCACCCTGCTGACCGCGCTGTTCGAGAGCACGCCCCTGGAGTGGCACTGGCCGGCCAATCGTTGGGCGCGCTGGTATCGGATGGAGGAGTCAGGAGTCAGGAGTCAGGGATCAGAAGGCAGGGGGCAGAACGAGAGCGCGGGCGCGGAGGTGGATTGGCTCGTCGGCGCGGCGCTGATGACGCGGCGCGCGGTGTTGGCGCAGGTCGGCGGATTCGATGAAGGTTACTTCATGTATTCCGAGGAACTGGACTGGTGCCGGCGCGTCAAGGCCGCGGGCTGGCGGGTCGTCTATCTGCCGGCCGCGCAGATCACGCACTACGAGGGCAAATCCAGCGAGCAGGTGGTCGCGACCCGGCACATCCGTTTTCAGACCAGCAAAATCCGCTATTTTCGCAAGTTCCACGGCCCACGCACCGCCGGATTTTTGCAGGCTTTTATTTTAGGCGCATTTGCGGTAGAATGGAGTCTGGAAGCGGTGAAATGGCTGCTAGGCTCCAAACGAGCGCTGCGCCGTGACCGCATGGCGGCGTACCGCCAACTGTTGGCGACAGGATTAGCAGAGCGGGAGACAGGGAACCAGTAGACAGGGATACAAGGAAACAAGGAGACAAGGAGCGCGGTAGACAAGGCGTACCGATCCACCAACCTTCCAACTTACCAGTCTACCAATCTACTTGTTTACCTGTCTACTTATCTACCCGTCTCCGCCCCGCCCCGAAACGAGGTTCGATATGCGTGTCCTCTTCGTGACAGGCGAATATCCGGCCATGCAAGGCGGCGTGGGCGATTACACCCGGCAGTTGAGCCAGGCCCTAGGCGCGCGCCGCGTGGATGTGCATGTCCTGACCGATGCCAACGCGGGCGGCGATCACCTGCGCCGGCCGTCCGGCGCGTATGAACCGACCGTACATCCGATGATTGATCAAGGGGGCTGGGCGCTCTGGGGGTTCGTGCTCCGGCTGTGCCGCGAGTTGCGGCCTGATGTGGCGCACATCCAATACCAGTCGGCCGCCTACGGCCTGCATGGCGCCGTGAACTACCTGCCTTGGCGGCTCAAGATCCTGCCAAACCGGCCGCGCCTGGTGACGACCTTCCACGACCTGCGTTTCCCCTATCTCTTCCCGAAGGCCGGGCCGTTGCGTTGGCGAGCCGTACTGGCCCTGGCGAAGGGCAGTGATGCCAGCGTGATCACCAACCCGATTGATTGGTTGCGCCTGGCCCGCGCCGGTCTCTCCAACCACATGTTCCCGATCCCGATCGGCAGCAACATCTATTGCCAGCCGCCGAAAGGTTATGATCGGACACGCCAACGGGCGCAGTGGGGCGCCGGCCCGGATACCTGGTTGCTGGCCTACTTCGGCTTCATGAACGCCGGCAAAGGTGGCGAAGCGCTGATTCGCGCGCTCGCCGACCTGGCGCAGGCTGGCAAACCGGTGCGCCTCCTGATGGTAGGCGGCCAGGTCGGCGCCAGTGACCCGACGAATCAGGCCTACCTGGCGCGGATCGAGCAGTTGATTGATGAGCTGGGCGTGCGCGAGCGGGTGCAGTGGACCGGCTTCACCAGCAACGATCAGGTCTCCGCGAACTTGCTTGCTGCAGACTGCGCGGTCTTGCCCTATCGCGAAGGCGCGTCGCTGCGCCACGGCAGCCTGATGGCCGCGCTGGCGCATGGCCTGCCGATCGTCAGCACGCGGCCGCCGGATGATGTGCGCGAGGTGGCCGGCCTCTTCCCCGTCTTGCACAACGCCAAGTCTGCGCTGCTCGTGTCGCCGGATGACCCCGCGGGGCTGGCCGAAGCCGTCACCAAACTGATGAACGATGGCGCGCTGCGTGCGCAACTGGCTCAGGCGGCGAAGGATCTCTCGCGCCAGTTCGAGTGGGATTCGATTGCCGAACGCCATGTAGAATTGTATCAGCGATTGGGTGCGTCAGGGTGATGTAGGGCGCGCCATGCCGACGGAGAGGAGACTTACATATTTAGGCCACGGGTGGCTCGCCTGCCTGCTCCTGGCGCGTCTTTTGCTTGGCCTGGCCTACAGCGCGGCGACCCCGCTCGGTGAAGCCCCTGACGAGGCCGATCATTTAGCCTACGCCGCCTACATCGCGCAGACGCAGCGCCTGCCGCAGGGCGCCGAGATGACCCAGGCCAAGCATCCGC
>CAZYHE010000214.1:5752-7583 GCA_964647225.1 uncultured Anaerolineales bacterium | reverse complement strand
TGGCGTTCCTGGCGCCGGCCTTCGTCACGACGGGCGCCGCAGTCGTCTCGCTGGGGCTGGTCGGGCTGAACCTGGTCGTGCTGGCGGTCGCCGGGATCGTCGTCAATCGGCTGGCCTTCCACGGGGATCAGACCGCGTTCATCATGGAATTGCCGCTCTACCACGTGCCCAACGCGCGGACGGTGGGGCTGTACGTTTGGAACAACACCGTCAGCTTCATCAAAAAGGCCGGCACGCTGATCCTGCTCGCCTCGGTCGTCGTCTGGGCGCTCTCATCCTTCCCCGGCCCCGACATCAACGACAGCCTGCTCGCCGCGTTTGGCCGCGTCCTGGCGCCGGTCGGCCGGCTGATGGGGCTGGAAGACTGGCGGATAATCGTGGCGCTGCTGACCAGCTTCTTCGCCAAAGAGAACACCATCGCCACCCTCGGCATCCTCTTCAGCGTGAGCGACGAGAGCGCCGTCCTGGCGACCGCCGTGGCCGCCGTGCTCACCCCGGCCGCGCGTCTCGCCTTCCTGGTGGTCGTGATGCTTTTCATCCCCTGTCTGGCGACCACCGCGACGATCCAGCAGGAGACCCGCTCCTGGCGCTGGACCGCTGCGGCCATTGGTCTGACGCTGGCGCTGTCGGTGGGCGCGGGGATCATCGTTTACCAGGTCGGCACGCTGGTGGGGCTGAGTTGAAAATGACAGCCGACCAACCGCAAACACCCATGACCGGCATGTTGCGCCTGCTCAACGATGGCGGCCTGCACTCGTTGGCCGAATTGGCGCGGCGGCTGAAGCTCAGCGAGCCGCTGGTGGCCGCAATGGTGGATGCCCTGGACCGCCGCGGCTATCTGGCGGCGGTGGGAGATGCGTGCGGGACCGCCTGCGCGGGCTGCGGCATTCAGGCGGCGTGCGCTGCGAACGGCGCCCCGGCCTCCCGTCTGCTCGCCCTGACGCCGAAGGGCCAGCGCGCTGCGGCGCGCGCATAACACCACGCGCAATTCCGCTCCTCACGTCCCTTGTGCTACAATACTCGATTGGCGCTTTACAACGCGCACTCTCTGAATTCAAGGATCTGGTATGCGAACCCTGAAGTTTCTTATCCCCTACACGCGCGGCTATCTCAAGCCGCTCATTTTGACCGTGGTCAGTATGTTCGCCCTCGTGGGCGTGCAGTTGTTGGTGCCCTGGATCATCCGGTCGCTGGTGGGCGCGGTGACCGACCAGGCCATCTGGAACGCGCAGACGATGGCGCTCGTCACCCGGCTGGCGCTCCTCCTGCTGGTACTGTACATCGGGCGGGCCGCCCTGCAGTTCGTGCGCTCCTACATGGCCCACGTCGCGGGCTGGGGCGTGGTGGCCGACGCGCGGCGGCACATCTACGAGCACCTGCAACGGCTCTCGCTGCGCTTCTACGAAGACAAACAGACCGGCCAACTGATGTCGCGCATGGTCAACGACTCGGATCTGTTCGAGCGGCTGATCGCGCACGCCATCCCCGACGTGCTGGTGAACGCGTTGACGCTGATCGGCGTCAGCGCCGTGCTTTTCGGCATGAACTGGCGGCTGGCGCTGCTGAGCATGGTGCCGATCCCGCTGATCGTGCTGGCGATGCGCGCGTTCGCGCGCTATGTGCGGCCGGCGTTCCGCGAGCGCCAGAAAGAACTGGGCCAGCTCAACGCCACGCTCAACGACAACCTCTCCGGCATCCGCGAGATCAAGGCGTTCACCCAGGAGGAACGCGAGGCGCTGCGCATCCGCACACACATCCACAACTATCGCGATTCGCTCCTGCGGGCGTTGCGGCTGATGGCGACCTTCCAGCCGTTCATTGACTTCGCCTC
>CAZYHE010000214.1:0-5652 GCA_964647225.1 uncultured Anaerolineales bacterium | reverse complement strand
AGGCCGTGGCCTTGCCGAGCCGCGCGGCCGGCGCGCTGGCGTTCCGCGATGTCACCTTCCGCTACGGGCAAGGCGACACCGTGCTGGAGCACATTGATCTGGAAGTCCCCGCTCACGCGGTGGTTGCGCTGGTCGGCCCGACCGGGGTGGGCAAGACGACGCTGGCGAGCCTGATCCCGCGCTTCTACGATGTCTGCGACGGGCAGATCACGCTCGACGGGCACGACATCCGCGCGCTCAAACTCAAGAGCCTGCGCCAGCAGATCAGCATCGTGCTGCAGGATGTCTTCCTCTTCCACGGAACCGTGCGGGAGAACATCCTCTTCGGCCAGCCCGATGCGACCGAGGAAGAGATGGTGCGCGCCGCACAGATCGCCAACGCCGAGGAGTTCATCGCCCGGCTGCCGGAAGGGTATGACACGATGATCGGCGAGCGCGGGGTGAAGCTCTCCGGCGGGCAGAAGCAACGCCTCGCGATTGCCCGCGCCGTGCTCAAAGATGCGCCGATCTTGATCCTGGACGAGGCTACGTCGTCGGTGGACACCGAGACCGAGCTGCTCATCCAGCAGGCGTTGGAGCGGCTGATGGCCGGCCGGACTACGCTCATCATCGCGCACCGGCTCTCGACCATCCGCAACGCGGACATGATCGTGGTGTTGGAAGGCCGGCGGATCGTCGAACGCGGCACGCACCGCGAGCTGATGGCCCGCGACGGCCTCTACCGCCACCTGAACGAAGTTCAGATCAAGGTCGAGCGCCAATTGTCGGCGGTGCATGCCGGGCCGCTGGTGGTGGCGAACTAACCTTATGACAAAGGGGTAGCATAGCCCCTTGCGGGCGTTTGGGCGGGCACAAGGCCCTATGCTACGGGCAAATATCGGGGTAATCAGGTCACACTGTCGCGGGCAGGGTGATGGTGAAGGTCGTCCCCTGCCCCGGCGTGCTCGCCGCGCTGATCGCCCCGCCGTGCGCCTCGACGATGGATTTGGCAATCGCCAGCCCCAACCCCGACTCGCCGTCGGCCTGCCCGCGCGCAGGGTCGCCGCGGTAGAAGCGATCGAAGATGTGGGGCAGCGCATCGGCCGCGATCCCCGCGCCGTTGTCCCGCACCTCCAGCGTCACCCCCGAACCCTGCGCGGAGGCCGCCAGAACGATCCGGCCGCCATCCGGCGTGTAGCGCAGCGCGTTGCTGATGAGGTTGCCGAGCACCTGCGCCATCCGTTCGGGGTCCACCTGGACGAGGGGCAGGTCGGGCGCGGCCGACACGTTCAGGGCGATCCCGCGCGCGGCCGCCTGGGGCGCGTAGGCCGCCGCCGGTCGGTCGAGCAGGCCAGTCGGGGCCACCGCCTGGCGCTGCATGGGCAGCTCGCCCGCGTCGGCCAACGAGAGGGTGCGCAGGTCTTCCACCAGCCGGCGGAGGTGCTGGGCCTCGGCGTGCATCGCCTCGAAGCGGGCCGGGGTCGGCTTGAGCACGCCATCGCGCAGCGCCTCGATGTAGCCCGTGAGGACGGTCAGCGGCGTGCGCAGGTCGTGGGCGACGTCGGCGGTCATCTGGCGGCGCAGTTCGTTTGCGTGCGTCAGGTCGGCGCTCATCTGGTTGAACGCCCGCGTCAACGTGCCCAACTCGTCGTTCGACCGCACGGCGACTTGCTGCCGCAACTCACCGCGCGACATGGCCTGGATCGCCTGGGTCAGGTCGCGCACGGGGCGGGTCAGGTTGTTCGCCAGCAGGATACCCAGCAGCAGCGCGATGGCGGCTGCGCCGAGCGCAGCCAACGCCAGGTTCCGATTCGTGCTCGCGAGGTATTGCACTTCGCGGTCGTTCAATTCCGGCGGCCGGCCGGCATCCAGCACCGCGCCGACCCGCCGGCCATCTACTTCGACGGGTTCCCCGCGCGCCACTTCCGCGGCCGAGAGACGTTCGCCCACACGAAAGCGCTGGGCCGGAAGGGTGACGACGCCGGCCTGATCCACCAACACGAATGCCAGTGGCCGTTCGGGCGCGCCCGGCGCCGGGCGCGCGTCTATCTGGCGGAAATGGTCGTCGGCGTCGGCCCACGACCCGTGCGCCTGGTAGTAGGCCGCGGCGTTCGCCACGAACTCGCCCCGCGCCCGATCCGTGATGAAGCGGTCGAACTCGCGGCCGGTGCCCACGCGTGCCAATCCCGCGGCCAAGCCGATGCCGATCACGCTGATCAGCAGAAAGGCGAGGATGAGTCGGAATGTGAGCGAGCGCATCAAACCACCTCACTCCGCCCGAAAGCGATACCCGATCCCGAAGACCGTCTCGATATAGCGCGGGGCGCTCGGATCAGGCTCGATCTTGGTGCGCAGGTTCCGTATGTGAACGTCAATCGTTCGCTCGACCCCCTCGAACGCGCTGCCTTGCAACTGTTCTAGCAACGCGGCGCGGGAAAGCACGCGGCCGGGCGCGATCATCAGCACGGCCAGCAGATCGAACTCGGACGGCGTCAGCCGCGCCGGCCGCTCGCCGACCTGAACGGTGCGACTGCCTTTGTCCAGGACGATGTCGGCCGCGCGGAGCACGTGGCCGGCCGGCGCATCCAGCCCCACACGGCGCAGCACTGCGCGAATCCGCGCCACCAACTCGCGCATCCCGAACGGTTTGGTCACGTAGTCGTCGGCGCCCAGTTCCAGCCCCAACACCTTGTCCGATTCCTCCAGCCGGGCGGTCAGCAGGATGATGGGCGTGTTGCTTTCCTTGCGGTAGGCGCGGAGGAATTCGTAGCCGCTCATCTCCGGCATCATGATATCGAGCAGGATCAGATCGGGCTTTTCATGGCGCGCGACGTAGAGCGCGGCGCGGCCGTTTTCGGCGACCGCGACGCGGAAGCCCTCTTCGGTGAGGTAATCGCGCACCAGCGTGCGCATGCTTGCCTTGTCATCCACCACCAGGATGGTTTTCGCCATGGTTGCTCTTCTTCCAAACGATCCGCCGGCCTCGATGGCGCAGCCGTGATGGTCTCTGATCCCACCACGGCTGCATCATACCATTGATCGCCCATCGCGCCAACGACTGGCCGATGGCCGACAGGTGCATCACGGCGCTCCGTCTACACCCCGCATTCGCCGAGATCGCACCGCTTGTTGCCGTTCGTGTCCACATAGCGCCGGCAGCGGCCGGGATAGGAACAGCGTTTCGAGCACCGCACGACACATGCGCTTGTAGTGTTCGTTGTCGCGGCGCTGGCCGAGCCGCTCTTTGCAGATGCGCTGGCTGCCTGTGCGACGGCGGCCGGTGTGGCGGCCTGAGTTCGCGTGGCGGCAGGCACAGCCGTCGGCGTGATCGCGACCGCGGCCTGGACGCTCGTGCGTTCGTCGGTCACGACGGATGGCTGTGCGGACGCGACCGATGCATCGGTCACGGCGGATGGCTGTGCGGACGCGACCGCTGCGTCTGGTGCGCCGGTTCCGTCCCCTCGGAGGGCGTTGGCGCCGGCAAATAGCGCGGTCACACCGACGAAGCTCATCAGCCGGACGAATTGGCGCCGGCCGATCCGGGCAGGCTGCACAGCCAAGCTGGCGCTCGCCCCCGCTGGCCGAAGGATGAGACGCCGCCCGGCCACGGTGGCGATCCAGCGCCAGTGCGCCCCGATCTTCAGCACGACCAGCCCCAGCGTGACGACAGAGGCGATCACGTGCGCCGCGCGCCAGGCCGCGAAATCCACCAACGTAAAATTCAGCCAGGTGGAGATGACCAGCCCAGTGAACCCAATGGCCGCAAAGCCGATCAGCAGGCCGGCGTCCACCAGAAAGAACCGGCGGGCCTGGCGGCTCGTCCGCCCGAAGAAACGTTGCGTCACCGAGACAACCCATTGCTCATGCGCCAACAGATGGTAGCCTGCCAGCACTGTCACCGCGACGCCCAGCCATTGATGCGCGGTGAGGCCGGTCAGGTCGAGGAGCATGGCAATCAGGAAGCCGGCGAACAGCGTTGCGTCAATCAGCCAATTTTTCTTTTGTCTATCGGTCTTCATCACGATCCCTTTCTGTTCGTCTGTCAAATGCACAGAGGCACGGCTGTCCAGGCCATGCCCCTGTGCGGATTTCAAGGCGGACCTTCGAGGTCTCGCCAGACCTCAAAGGTCGCGCTGTGTGCTAGGGCCGGGCGCCGCCGCGTCCGCCCTTCATGCCAGGGGCACCTTCCGGGCCGCCGCGACCCATGTCGCTGCCGAACATCCCCGGCTTGGCCTGGCTCAGGATCGTGTCAGCCTGCGCCTGGGTGATCACGCCATCTTTCACCGCGCTCTGCACTGCGCTGTTGAACAGCCCTTTGTCGGCGATGTACTTCGCCAGCGCGCGCTCGGCGGTGGTCTGATCGGCCTGCGCCTGGGTCAGGCGGCCATCGGTCACGGCGGCTGCCAGTTCGGCTTTGGCGGCGCTTTCCTGGGCGGCTTGCAACTTCTCGACGCTGATGCCCAGGGCCTGCGCCAGCAGGGCCTCGTTGTCAATGTTGGCCCCGCGGAGGTCAATGCGGACGCCATCGCGCGGCGCGGCGGTCTTGTTCAGCATCGCGTCGGCCTGCGCCTGGGTGATCAGACCATCCTTCACCGCCTGCTGGATAGCCGCCTCATGCGCGGAGGTGCGGGCGGTCTGGAGCGCCTCTTCGGTGATGCCGAGGGCCTGCGCCAGGTACGTGTCACGGTCGCTGATCCCGCCCCGCGGGCCGCCGCGTTCGCCAACCACGGCGCTCTTGGCCGCCGGGGGCGTGACCCCAGTCTGGGCGCTGGCTGCCTGCGGGTTGGACAACGCCGTGGCGGCGACGAACCCCGCCACCGTGAGACCACTCAATACCATCGCAACGATTTTGTTCTTGATGCTCATGGGTATACACTCCTGTTGTGTTGTGATTCAATGCCGGTGTGTTTCGGCATTGTGTTGCCTGTCGTTCGGTCAACTGTGCTCAGTATATCCGGGCGGTGTTCAGAAGTTGTTCAGGAATGATTGAGGTGTTGTTAGGTTTCGGGCGCCTGCCCCGCTTGCGGCGTGTCCGTGTGGGGCAGAGCGCCATTTCGATTGCCGGTTCGGCTTGTGGTACAATCGCCGCAAGAAAGTGAGTGAAGTATGCGGATCTATTTCACCCGGCACGGCGAAAGCCAGGCCAACGTCCTGCGCCAGATATCCAACCGCGGGCTGACGCATCCGTTGACGCCGAAAGGTCGCGAGCAGGCGGTCGCGCTGGCCGATTGGCTGCGGGAGCGCGCCATCACCCGCATCTACTCTAGTCCCATGCTGCGCGCCATCGAAACCAGCGTCATCGTCGCGCACCGGCTCGGCGTCGAGTACGAGGTGACGGACGCCCTGCGCGAGTACGACTGCGGCATCGCCGAAGGCCGGGCCGATGAGGTCGGCTGGCAAATGTGGCGCGACCTGTTCGATGACTGGAGCGAGCATCGGCGCTGGGAGCGGCGCATCGAGGGTGGCGAGAGCTTCCAGGATATCCGCGACCGCTTCGTGCCGTTCGTCGAGAACCTCGTTGCCCAACACGGCACGACCGACGCCAACCTCCTCTGCGTGGCACACGGCGGCATCTATTGGATGATGCTGCCGCTGGTGTTGGTGAACGTGGACAACACCCTGATGGCGCAGCGCGGCTTCGGCCACGGGATGCGCGTGGTGGCGGAGTTGGGG